>DRHF01000147.1 GCA_011049715.1 Desulfobacterales bacterium | reverse complement strand
AAGGAATAACATCAAGGGTAACTAAAATGAAACACTTTGACGCAATTATCATCGGTACCGGGCAGGCTGGGCCGTCTCTGGCAGCTAAACTCGCCGGGGCAGGAAAAAAGATCGCCATCACCGAGCGTAACTTGTTTGGCGGTACCTGTGTCAACACCGGCTGCATCCCGACTAAAACTCTTGTTGCCAGTGCCCGTGCCGCCTACATGGCCAGACGCGCTTCCGACTTCGGCGTGATGATCGACGGCTCCATCACCGTCGATATGAAAAAGGTCAAAGCGCGTAAGGACAATCTCTCCGGTTTATCCAACACCGGTCTAGAAAAATGGCTCAAGAATATGAAAAATTGTACGGTCTACGAGGGCCACGCTCGTTTTGAAGCCTCTCACACGATTCGTGTTGGAGAAGAACATTTGACGGCTGAGAAAATTTTTATCAATGTGGGCGGACGCGCATTGATCCCGCCGTGGCCCGGTCTGGAAAATGTGAACTACCTGGCCAATTCCAGTATGATGGCAATCGACTTTCTGCCGGAGCATCTGATTATTATTGGCGGAAGTTATATCGGATTGGAATTCGGTCAAATGTACCGGCGGTTTGGGAGTAAAGTAACCATCGTTGAGAGGGGATCACGTTTGATCAAACGCGAAGACGAAGATGTCTCAGAGGCGATTAAAGATATTCTGGAAAATGAAGGCATCAATATTCGGCTCAATGCCGAGTGCATCCGTATTGAAAAACAAGAAGATAATGTTAGGGTTGGAGTCAATTGTGAGAAGGGCGACCAGGAGGTGGAGGGGTCCCATCTGCTATTGGCTATCGGCCGCCGGCCCAACACAGACGATCTAGGCCTCGACAGCGCAGGCGTAGAATTAGACAAAAAAGGCCATATTGTCGTAGACGACCAACTTCGCACCAATGTACCCGGTATCTGGGCGCTGGGTGATTGCAATGGGAAAGGTGCTTTTACCCATACCTCATACAATGACCATGAAATTGTTGCCGCAAATCTGCTTGAAAACGATCCGCGCCGGCTAAGCGACCGCATCCTTGCTTACGGCCTTTACATCGACCCGCCGCTGGGCCGTGCCGGGATGACAGAAGCACAAGTTCGGAAATCGGGTCGAAAAGCGTTGATCGGCAAGAGGCCGATGACAATGGTCGGCCGCGCCTCCGAGAAGAGCGAAACCCAGGGGTTTATGAAAATCCTGGTTGATGCAGAGACCAAAGAGATCCTGGGCGCAGCGATCCTCGGTGTCGGCGGCGATGAAGTCATCCATTCTGTTTTGGATGTCATGTATGCCAAAAAACCGTGGACGGTGATTCAACGGGCGGTCCATATTCATCCGACCGTATCGGAGCTGATCCCTACCATGCTGGGCGAACTCAAACCGCTGGAATGACCGGGACCCACCCAACGGCAAGGTCAAAAATTTGAGATAAATGCTATCCGTCTCTTGCCGGCTTGAGGGCGAGAAAAATCCCGACAAAATAATTTTTATACACGCAGTCCGCTAGGAAACCTGCCATTTTCATCCAGTCCAGCTGGTCCAATAAAGAGGCATCCCGGTCAAACCTCCGTCTGCGATCGATACTTTTTTGAATATGCTTTTCCTTGGCGCCCGCCTCGCGTACTTTCCTTAACCAGGTGGTCCAATACAGCTCTCCAAACCTGCCAACGCCCTTGATCTGATCGATATTGATGAAAGCACCGCCCGGTCGAAGTGCTTGATATATCCGCCGGTATAGCGCCCGCTTCTCCGGATCGCCGATGTGATGGATTGACATGCTGGAAATTACAAGGTCGAATTTCAACCTGTAGCGAACCTGTACAAGATCTCCCTGTATGTATTCGAATCTATTGGAAAATGCGGCGAAACGCTTGCGGGCAACTTCCAGCATTTCGCCGGCAAGATCATAGAGTACGAAGCTTGCATTCGGAAATGCTTCCAAAACGTGTTTGCAAAACAGACCGGTACCAGCCCCCAGATCGAGCACTTCAATTGCTTTTTCAGGTCGATACGGGATCAATTCTATGGCCGTATCAAAGATCTCGTTATAGCCCGGAAGCGCCTTTTGAACCCACTGGTCGTAGTCATGCGCCACATCGTTGAATGCCTCGTCTACGGTTTCTCCTTTGGGCATGTGTGTTTTGGCGGTCATTGTTTACTTCACAGTTGTCAGGGGAATAAGGCTTATGACCTTTTTCTAATCTGATATCGCCCTCTAACAAAAGGCAGGAAATCGTATTGCAAAAGAGAAGGTCTTTTTTATATCAGCCTTATAGAACAGTTTCAATTGTCATATCAAGCGCGGGTTTGATCGTTGATAAAAAAATTTTATGAAAAGAGTTGGCTAATCTTTTTCAACTTTCAGTAATTTGCTCTTTCCCTATGTCGTTTTCATGAATTATACAGTGGGGGGATGTTCGGAGCGTTGCCTTCGGCGTGGGGCGATGGAATCCCGATCCAGCAGAACTTCAGGGGTTCTAAGGGATTTCAACTCATATATAGAAAATAATTCGAACTTTTTGAAGGAGGAAACCATGGAAATTCATAACTTTAAAGACTGTGAGGATGTTAAAATCGATAAATTCCCATTTAAAGGGGAAAAGCGGGATGTTATTGGGACCAGCATCCGCTGGCTTTCCCGATCTGGTGATGATGGAAGCGGATATCCGGAATATGGATTGCGCTTTTTCACGATTCAATCCGGTGGTGAAATCCCGATTCACAATCACTTTTACCACCAGACCATGTACATTTTATCCGGCAAAGCCGAATGCTGGCAGTTTGATATGGATACTGAAGAGATCGTTGAAAAAAAGATCACAGCACCTGGTGACTTTATCTATATCCCCAGCCTGGAGCCACACGGGATGAAGAATATCGGTGATGGGCAGCTGACCTTCCTATGCTGTATTGCCAATATCTATAAAAACGAAAGCCAATCCTGAACGCTGAACGCAATTCGTTATGTCTTGCCCAGTTCCGCAGAACGGAGGGTCGCCGCCTGAACCGCGTTGATCAATGCATACCTTAAACCGCCGGCTTCCAATTGATGGAGTCCGGCGATGGTGGTGCCGCCAGGTGTGGTGACCATGTCCTTAAGTTGTCCGGGATGCTTCCCTGATTCGAGAAAAAGTTTCGATGCGCCGGCAAGTGTCTGTGCAGCCAGGATGAGTGCGGTCTCCCGCGGAATACCCATCCGGACCCCCCCGTCCGCCAGTGCATCGATCATTAGGAACACATAAGCAGGCCCGGACGCGCTGAGCCCGGTGGCGGCATCCATCAGGTTTTCTTCCATAACCACTGTTCGGCCGACTGTTTTAAAAATTGTCTCGGTGATTTCAAGGTCTCTTGGCGGTGTTGTGTGATCTGCCGCAATTACAGTTATCCCTTCCATGACCATAACGGGGGTATTGGGAATGGTCCGGATTACCCTCGTGCCTTCTTTGGCCTTGGCCTGGCTGAGAATGTTATCGACAGTAACACCCGCCACAATCGAGAGAACCAGTTTTGTGTCATCCAAAGCGTTGCCTATCTCACCCAAAACCGTCGGACAAACCTTCGGTTTTATGGCAAGGATAATAATATCGGATTCTGCCACCAACCCCTTGTTATCCGGGATGGTCCGAATACAGAAGGTTTCTTCAATATATTGACGACGACGCGACAGTGCATCCGAGGCTATGATCTGATCCAACGGAATGACATTACTGCTGGTTAACCCTTTAATGATAGCTGTAGCCATGTTTCCGGCACCAAGAAACCCGATCTTTTTTCCAGCCAGTATATTTTTTTTCATGATACTTTCCCTTTCGAAGCATTTTGCAAATAGGGTAGATCTGATCAGGCATACCATATCGCAGGAATTGGCTGTCAAGAACTATTTGGCAACCGCTTTTGACGATATGGTTTTACAATCATTACAACATAGATTAATCCTAAAGTATCGCACCAGCAATCGCTCGAATCGTATCGAATCGGTTCCTTGAGAGAGTGAACAGAGAGAGAAAATAATGAATGAGATAAAAAATATTTTCAAAAAAATCCCAAAAGAAATTCCGGATGAAATATTCCAGGAAATTTTATCTACCGATAAACTGAAAATAGAACGGATTCTATCAAAAGGACATGCTTCACCTAAAGGGAATTGGTACGATCAGAATACCAACGAATGGATAATTCTTCTCAAAGGGAAAGCAAAATTGGCTTTTAAAGAGAGTAAAAACACCGTTGAACTAACACCCGGCGATTACATCAATATTCCATCCCACGTAAAACATCGGGTGGAATGGACCGATCCAAGCCAGGAAACTATTTGGCTGGCAATTCATTATGGCTGAACAGGGCGAAAAGGGCAATTTATGGATGGGCACTAAGTAGTCATTTCCTCGATATTACTTATTAGTTCTTTTGCCAGCGTCCTATCCCTTTGCCACACGCTGCATGAATCGATGAGAAAATGCATCAAGGCTTCGGGAAATACGATTTCCACTTCGGGTCTCCGGGTCAGGTTGGTCCAGTGGCCCTGAATAGCCGCAGGCACCATGGAAAGCAAAAGCGCCGTCAAGTGAACACACCCGTTAATGCCGCCCACGGTTTTTTTGACCCGGGATGCAAAGCCCTGGATGATGCTCGAACCCTTGAGTTTATTCAGGCTGTTTTTGTTTTCAATACAGGGTTCGTAAGGCGTACAGGGCATCTCCACCTCGATTTCCTCAATAGTCAAGGACTCGCCTCCAATCCGCATCCTGACGACCATGTGGTGAACGATACCCGGCGGGAATTCATCCCCATTAAAGGTATACTGGGTTACAAAACGATCGTCTTTGAGCACCCCTTCCACCGCAATGCTCTCTTCATCGATCGTATAAATGGCCACCGAAATATTTCGGGTACGAATCTTTTCTCCCTTGCACTGTTCAATCAGACTCATCTTTGCAACTCCAATCTCTTTAATCTCGGTAATTTCGATAATGCAGTAAACTTTTCCATCAAATCACGCCGCCTTCTGGGAAAGCTTCGATCGCCTCCTCGGTTTAGTCGAGTTCCCCTGGACCTGATCAATACCTGTTTGTCGGAATTAGGATCTTTAACTCGAAAAAACATCGCTGTTTAAAATTTCTTCAGCACCATTGACAATTCCATTAATCAGATCCTTCACATCGACTATTTTGTCTATTGCACTGACAGCCAGAGAGGCAGGAGCGGCCCTCAACACTTCTTCTGGCTCAAATGACTGCTCCCGGTCAGGGTCTTCCTTTAATAAAACCCTCTCAAGCTTGGTTCTCCATTCATCGTGGGGGATATTGCCTTTTTGCTTCATAACTTTTTCCAGCATACCAGGATCAGGCGGAGTCAAGACTTTCCTTATCATCTTTGGGTCATTCGGAGCGGTATCCACAAGAAACTGTTTATGCCGCATGGTGATCGGACATTCTTTGGTCCCCATAAAAGCCGTTCCCATATAAACGCCTTCTGCGCCCATGACGAGTGCGGCCAAAAAACCTCGTGCATCCCCAATTCCTCCGGCTGCAATGATAGGTATTTTTATTTGCTTTGCCGCCCAGGTTATACTTGTTAGGGTTGGCAACTGATCAACGCTTTTAAATCCGACACCTTCCAGACCGACGATAACAACCGCATCTACCCCCTGTTTTTCTGCAATGATCGCATGGTTAACGGTAGCAACCTTATGAATCCACTTAACGCCGGCTTCCTTTAAACGTTTCCCATGATCGGTGGCCTTATAGGCGGATGTCTCAACCACGGAAATTCCCTCCTCGATTGCCACTTCCCTCATTTCATCTATTTCAGGGCATATACCAACGCTGAGGTTAACCCCAATCGGTTTATCGGTTAAGGTTTTTGCCCTTCGTATATCCTCTCTCAATGCTTTCGGCGTCTTCAATGCGCCGGCTGTAATAATGCCCAACCCCCCGGCCTCTGAAACCGGTACGGCTATCTTTGAGGTACCGAATCCTGCATAGGCACCCTGGATAATGGGATATCTTATACCTAACATTTCCGTTATTCTGGTTTTCCACTCCATCGTATCATCTCCCGGTATTTATTTTTAACTCTTACCCGATATGACTGTTGCAAGCCAGCTATCATATCTCCAACCCTTCGGCAATGTTATTTTTATGCCGGTTATGAAGTGAATCCAATAAAAAAGCTGTTGCGCATCGCCCGGTCGGCTTGGATTGCCATTTCGTTCCAATGATGATAAAAAAGCACCATGAAAATAAGTGTCGAATGCTATTCCGGGTATAGAGGGGAAGAAACTCCCCGTGCGGTGTGGATAGGGTCCAGAAAGATTGAAGTTATAGACATCCTTGATCGATGGCTCTCGCCGGACCACCGCTACTTTAAAATCCGTGGAAACGACCAGTCGGTCTATATCATCCGAAATGATTCAATAACTTTGGAATGGGACCTGACATATTATATGCAGGAAAATCCGGTTGCCGATTCTATGAAAAATGATTAGATGTTCATGTAAGTGTGTAAAATTGAACAGGATGCTTTTACTGAAGTCCAAAGCACATATTAAAGTGAATTTTAAAGCCGCTTTGGCGGTCTTTTTTATTTCTCCCCTTTTCGTTTGTTTATTTCCGGAAACCGCATCAGGAAGGGTCATCATCCGTGACATCATCGTTTTAAATCACCAGAAGGTGATGCTCAGGGCGAAAACAACGGGAATTTTTTTTGCTAAAGGTGGGCAGATTGTTGAATTTTTTGTGGATGGTGAATCGGTTGGGAAGACGCTTTCAGGGGGTGACGGTGTCGCTTTTAAATCTTTTACACCGATGAAAATCGGCCTGTATCAGATGAGGGCGGCTTCCGGGGAGGATAAAAGTTCCGGATTGTTATTTTCACTAAAAAAAGACACCGGCATTGTTTTTGTTGATGTGGAAGGGAGTTTGCTTCAAATGCGGTTTTCTACGGTCCCGAAAAAAGGGAGCCAGAAGGCTGTAGAAGAAATTTATAAAAAATTTCCCGTTGTTTTTCTACAAACAGGTTTTTTCGGCGTAACAATCGTTAAGGCATGGTTAAAAAAGAACAATTTTCCGGAATTGCCCGTTGTTCCATGGAGACAAGGGGCCATCTTTCAGGAGATCACCCAAAATGGGCTGCGGATTCACGCCGTAATCGGCGCATCCAATGTGATTGAATCCGCAAAGGATTACAATGGCCGATCGTTCAGTTTCAACGCTCTTGAGAATTCAGAGGTCGTAAAGGACTGGGCGGAGGTGGTCGAAAAACTCAAATAACGCCATGTTCCAAGTTTGATATTCCCTTCATATCAACTCCATACAAGAAATTGGACAATCTATCCATTATATGCTATATTGACCCCTTCTTTTAAACAGGTAAAAATCAATTTACAACATAGCCTCAACCGTATGCATTAAATTATGGAAAAACATTACAGGAAGAATTCGATAATAAAGCCTCCGCAGGATTATTATACATCCGTGGGGATTTTTCTATTAAAGGGATGACCATGGTCGAGGAGCGCGCCAAACGGAAACTCAGTGCCATCCTAAGTGCGGATGTTAAGGGCTATAGCCGTCTGATGAGAGAAGACGAGCTATCCACTGTCCGTACATTAGAGGCATACCGGCAGGTGATGACCACTGCCATCCTAAAATACCGTGGCCGAGTGGTGGACTCTCCCGGGGACAACCTGTTAGCAGAGTTTGCCAGCGTGGTGGATGCGGTCGAATCTGCGGTTGAAATTCAGAAGGAACTCGGGGTCAAAAACGCTGAGCTATCGGAAAGTCGCAAAATGGAGTTTCGGATCGGCATCAACCTTGGTGATGTTATCGAGGAGGGTGACCGTATTTATGGGGATGGTGTCAACATTGCGGCACGAATAGAAGGCCTGGCTGAAGCGGGTGGCATATCCGTTTCAGGAACGGTCTTTGAGCACATTAAGGAAAAGCTAACATTAGGATACGAGTATCAGGGCGATCAAACTGTCAAAAATATATCGCAACCTGTGAAGGTATATCGAATTTTGACGGAGCCGGAAGCTGTTGGCAAAGTGATAGGAGAAGAAAAGCCGAAGCCGGAAAAAAAAATGTGGGTATCATTAGCGGTAGCGGCTGTTATCATCATTGCGGGAGGGATTATCGTATGGCAGTTCTACTTCCGACCTCCTTCGATTGAACCCACCTCCGTGGAAAAGATGGCGTTTCCGCTTCCCGACAAACCTTCGATTGCAGTACTTCCATTTGATAACCTCAGTGGTGATCCCAAGCAGAAATATTTCAGCGATGGGATGACCGAGGATCTTATTACGGATTTGTCTAAAATCTCAGGCCTTTTCGTCATCGCTCGTAATTCGAGTTTCCAGTACAAGGGTAAGGCAGCTGACATTAAGAAGATCAGTCGTGAGCTTGGGGTTCGCTATGTTTTAGAAGGAAGTGTGCGTAAGGCTGAAAACAAAGTGCGCATTAACGCCCAGTTAATAGACGCAACGACTGGCGGCCATATATGGGCGGAACGTTATGACCGGGATCTGAAAGATATCTTTGCGTTGCAAGACGAGGTGACACAGAAGATAGTAGCCGCTCTGGCGGTGAGGTT
>DRHF01000146.1 GCA_011049715.1 Desulfobacterales bacterium | reverse complement strand
TTGATCGCCGCCTTGACGATGCTCCCTCAACTGATTGTTGTTATTAAACCGTTTGGTCTCGAAAACGGAGGAGATTAGAGCATATGAGGAAAAAACATCTAAACGGTCTACTAATGCTTTTGTTGATGACTGCCTTTTTGTCGGCCGGATGCGCTCACAAGCCTGCGGCTTCTCCCCAAGCAGCATCGCAAAACTTGCAACTTTCCCAGAAGGGGGAAGTACATACAGCCAATCCAGAGCCGGCTTCAGCAGACAGCGGCATGCAAGATTTGGATGATGATTTTTTTGGCGATGAGTTTGACAAAGAGCAGGGTCAGATAGCAGACCCGCTTTCGATGTGGAACAGAGCCATGTTTCATTTCAATGACAAGCTTTACTTCTGGGTACTTAAGCCCCTGGCCAGGGGGTACAAGGCCGTGACTCCGGATATTTTCAGAACCGGTGTCAAAAATTTCTTCCGCAACCTTACAACTCCCATACGGCTGGTCAACTGTGCTCTTCAGGGGAAAGGGGAGGCTTTCGGAATAGAGTTTACAAGATTTGTCATGAACACTACTGTAGGTGTTCTGGGATTGGGGAGCCCGGCTGATAATGATCCTAGGTTGATCCGTCCTGATGAAGAGGACCTGGGACAAACCCTGGGAAAATACGGTATTGGAAACGGTTTTTATATAGTGTGGCCCGTTCTCGGTCCGTCTACTCTGCGCGATACAGTCGGCCGGGCAGTAGACTGGTTTTTGAATCCCATCAACTATATTGATCCTCAGGAAGCGTCCCTGGCCGTTTGGAGTTTTGATAAAGTGAATCAGACCTCTTATCGAATCGGCGATTACGAGTCTCTCAAAAAAGCAGCCATCGATCCTTATGTCGCCCTGCGCGATGTCTATATCCAGTTCCGCACTAAAAAAGTACTAAAATAACATCCGATTATCAGAACATCATTGACAGACAAAAAAGGAATCTGGTAACGCCCAATAAACAAACAACGACAAGGAATTGTAATATGGAAATCAGAGTGAACAAATCTACAAAGATCGGCCAAAAAGATCGTCCCAAAGATTCTGAGCTGGGTTTCGGGAAATACACCACAGAGCATATGTTTCTTATGGATTTTACCAGGGAAAAAGGGTGGCACGATGCGCGCATTGAACCCTATGGAGACCTGTCACTCGATCCGGCCGCCATGGTACTGCACTATAATCAGGAAGTGTTCGAAGGCCTAAAAGCATATCATTTACAAGACGGCGGTATCGGGTTGTTTCGACCCGATAAAAATATTGAACGCATGAACGCTTCCGCCCGCAGAATGGTCATGCCGGAAATGGATGCTGCTTTTGTTCTGCAGGCCTTAAAGGAATTAATTTTACTTGAACGTGAATGGATACCAAAGTCGGAGGGCACATCCCTTTATGTTAGGCCCACAATGATTGCCAACGAGCCTGCGCTGGGTGTAAGGCCTGCGGATCAATACCTGTTTTTCATCATTTTAGGTCCGGTGGGAGCTTACTACCCGGAAGGGTTCAGTCCCACCAAGATTTTTGTTTCCGACAAATACGTTCGCGCCGCCAAAGGGGGGGCTGGAGAAGCTAAAACATCCGGCAACTACGGCCCTACGCTGCTGGCTTCAAAGCAGGCCGC
>DRHF01000145.1 GCA_011049715.1 Desulfobacterales bacterium | reverse complement strand
TTGGAACCTTAAAGAGGGCACGTTTTGCTTCGATCCTGACAATGGCGATCCTGGCTTCGTTTTTAAGTGTAACTCAGAGCCTCCAGGCTTGAATGACCCGATCGCTCAATACGACCATGACGAAGGCACAGCCGTTATCGGTGGATTTGTTTACCACGGGAGTGGCATCCCTGCTTTGCGGGGTCGGTATATCTTCGGCGACCTATCAAAAACAGGTGGTAACGGACGTCTTTTTTACCTCACAAACGAAAACAGGGTCGTCGAGTTTCCGCTCCCCGGAGGCACCGCACTTAACCTGTGGCTGTTTGGCTTCGGGCAGGATGCAAGCGGAGAGGTTTATGTGTTCGGCAATACGACCGGTGTCCCTTTCAATGAAACCGGTATTGTCTTTAAGATCGTTTCTTAAATGATTATGGCACATGGGATTTTTCAGGAAGGGACTGCTATCTGGCTCCAATAGGGTTCCTAAATATACCAGAGGTTTAGCTTTTAATGCCCATGTTATAGATGACCTCAAGAAGAAAAACGTACTTTTATCGGTTACAAACGCAGAAGTTGGACATACTCACCCAATGACGCTGAATTTAAAAATACATAAAAGGATAAAAGAACACTAGTCGGATCGGTTGGAGCTACCCTGCCTTAATTAAATTGAGTTTTGAGTAGGGAAATCCATAACAAGCCGGTGATAGGAAAAAGAGTCCTTAGCGCCCCGCATCTGCACCGTTTCCTCGATTCCAGATATCCATACAATTCGGTAGATATCAGTTCTGAAAATTCCTGAGATATTCCATACATACCTTAAATATATCAAGCATGCAAAAACCTGTGATATCACCTCTGCGATCAGGCTAGATGAACTTGGTGAATGCGTTGTAAAACTTTCGTGTTGAGGTGGTTTCAGAGGTTGTGATATCAACATCCAAGAATTTATCCTAAAGAGAAATTTCGCTTCATCTCTCTACCCTTTCAAACCTATTAAAACCCCTAATAAAACCTAAGATTGCAGATGCCATTCGGACATTAAGAAAAATAAAGGTTGCAGAAAGGATTTAAAAACGTCGGAATGAATTGAATGCGAGTGGGGGAAAGGGAATCCGGCCTATATCTATGTATGCCTTGCTGAACGGTTGTTTAAGGGAAATGGCCTATAATTATTTTTATCTTTTTTAAAGAAAAAGCTTGATTTTTAATATTATCTGTATTATATACATAATATATGGACAAGCATCATGCAGACAATAAACTCAAAATATAATATAGATTTTATATTGAGTTTTGGCCTGCAAGTAGTAAAAAATCTAATGATTTACAGTTCAAATTGATCAAAAACTCAATAGAAAATTTTTTATGGAGGTAAAAAAATGAATCAAATAGCCAGAATCATCAAGTTTCCGACAAAGGCAAGCGCTAAAAAACGGCCACGGATTAGGAACATTGACGGCGTTAAATATTTCTCACCAAAGCAGATTAAACTATTGAGGCGGACTGTAAAAGATCAAGCTGACACGGGCAAAATGACCCACATCCGCGAATGGATGGCGATTGATTTGTTAGCATCGAGCGGACTGAGAGTTTCAGAAGCGGCAAATTTGAGATGCGAAGATTTAAAGCTTGGTTATGGTGAAAGCAAGATTTTTGTGAGGGATGGTAAAGGGTTGATATCTGGTCATGAGGTTATTCCTGATTCATTAAAAAAGCACCTGAAATCATATCTGAAATGGAAACAAGATCGTGGTGAATCTATCAGCAAAGACGATTATTTGTTTATAGGCCAAAGAGGGCCGGTGACAGCCCAGGCACTCCAACAGATCGTCAAAAAGTATTTGAAGCAGCTTGACCTTTACGAGTCTGGAAAATCTGCTCATGCTTTGAGACATTCGTATGCGATGGATCTTTATGCAAGGAAAAAGGATTTGCGAACCGTTCAAAAACAGCTCAGACACGTAAGCATTCAATCAACATTGATTTATGCGGACGTGACGGATGAGGAAATTGCCAGCCAGGTAAAGAATTTGTATCAAGGGAGATAAAACATATGACAAAATTTAAAAGGAAAAAGCAACCGGAGCGGAAGCAGATCGGCGTAAAAATTGATTCTGAATTATGGATGCAAATAAAAATATTGGCTCTTAAGCAAGGCCAGACAGGTGGGGCCTTGCTTGAGGAAGCTATGAGGCTATATTTGAAGACGAAAGCAGACGGCAGAAGATAGGAAAAAAGCAAAGGAGGCATAGAGAGAAAAAGGGTAAAGGAGGGTGACAAAATGATTAATTTACAACGATATTGGAAAGCGATTTTTCTATCTTCGATTTTAATCTTAATAGGGTTTCTATCATTTCCTTCCACTGTAATGGCTATAAGGGAAATGATTTGACTCGGCAACGGAGTTCATCGAATCATTCATGAATATCAGGCGGCAAATACTTTTGATTGTTTTTATCAGGAAGCGGGAAGATGAAAAACGGGCCGGTAGCTGCTTTTCTTTCCGGGCATGGATATGAAAATAATGTCATTACATCATTTCACCCGCCTATCGCTACCGGCCCTTCTTAAAAAAAGGAGGTAGCCTTGACAAGCAACTTATGACGGCTTTAAACCGCTTGTCAACCCGTCTGAGACGGCGTATAACAAGCGTTCTCTTTGAAGCAGTACCTTTGTATCGGGGGAAAATAAAATGAAGCTAAAATTCGCGCCGCTGATCCGAGTCAGCACCGAAACCCAGGAGAAACAAGGGGAAAGTTTGCGGACTCAGAAAAAGCAGATCCAGGGATACGTCAAAAATCTGAATGGCGTTATTCCAGAAAGTTGCTGGCAGTATTCCGGCCAGGAGTCGGCAACTGAGGGCCATGAACGAAAGAAACTTGAACAACTTCTGACCGATTCAGCTAAAGGGATCTTTGATGCGGTTATCGTAGTTGATGTGAGTCGGTGGAGCCGTGACAATGCACAAAGCAAAGCAGGGCTTGAGATTTTCAGAGAGAATGGCATCCGGTTTTTTTCTGGCACAAGTGAGTTTGATTTGTACAATCCTCAATCTATTTTGTTTCTGGGAATGAGTGCAGAAATCGGTGAATTTTTTGCCCGTCAAGGTACTCAAAAATCTTTACTCAACCGGATTGAACGAGCAAAGCGAAACATACCATCGAGCGGAAAACTTCCTTTTGGCCGTCTTTATGACAAAACGAAAAACGAATGGGGCATTGATGAGAAAAAACAAAAAGATCTTCAATGGGCTGCAAATCAATATTTGGAAGGTGAGAGTTTACAGAAAATCGGCAAGACTCTCAATATGAATTTTACGAATTTGTGGAGAATCCTTAATCATCGTTCAGGCGTTGAATGGACAATCCATTTCAAAAGTGATAAATTGAATATTGATGAATTTGTCAAAATCAAGATACCCCGCCTGTTACCACAGGAGACGATTGAGCAAATACATCAAAAATCTGAATCTAATAAAACGTTCACGCATGGCCATATAAAACATCAATATTTATTGGCCCGGACGGTCTTTTGTTCTCATTGTGGTTACGCCATGTATGGTCAGACAAATAATGGCAGTGGTATCAGATATTATCGTCATGCGAGACACAGAAAAATTGAATGTGATATCGGATTCTGGGTGCCCGCATCTGATTTAGAAGATGCTATAATGACGCATCTCTTCAAAATTTACGGTGATATTGATGAAATGCAAAAGTCAATGCTACGGGCTATCCCTGATAATTCCAAAGTTGAAAAACTAAGAGACCAAAAACAGGCCTTTGGAAATGAACTGGAAAAAGTAGAAGGGAAACTGCAAAGGGTGATTGAGAGCATTGCCGATGACCTTATCTCTACCGATGAAGCGAAAAAGGTTATCGAAAAAATTCGTGAGAGAGAAATCTTGCTAAAAGGAGAAATCGAGAAGATTCGGCCACAAGTTGAAAATATTCCTACCAAAGAGCAAATACACAGGAGGGCAAAGCTAATCAGAAGACAATTAGAAGTCGTCTATTTCCGGCCAGGCCGATTAAAAAAAATGACCTTTGACAACAAAAGAAAAATAATTCAGACAGCTTTTGGCGGCAAGGATTCTGAAGGTGCCCGCCATGGTGTTTATTTATCAAAACCTGAAAAGGCCGGTGGGCCGGTCACTTATGAAATAAAAGGTATATTTGAAGATGTTCAAGGTCAATTATCTAAGAAAAAAGAAAAAGAAAATTCTCTTACCAACCGGTAAGAAAAGACCTCCTGACAACCTGCCTGTCTACCCTGGTTTTCTGTTCAAAGAATTTCTGGTTGCACTTGGGTGTTTATTGGTTCTGGCCCTGCTGGGCCTGCTGGTTGAAGCGCCTTTGGATGTGCCGGCGAACCCGGACTTCACGCCAAACCCCGCCAAATCACCCTGGTATTTTCTCGGAATTCAGGAACTGCTCGTTTACTTTGATCCCTGGTTGGCCGGAGTGGTTATTCCCCTCCTCATCATATCGGGTTTGATTTCGATTCCCCTGCTTGATATCGATCCAAAGGGTGCGGGGCATTATTCTTTCCGGCGTCGTATCTGGGCTACTTTACCTTTTACCGCCGGCGTGCTGTTTTTGGCTCTGCTCACAGCGATCCCGGCTTGGTTCCGTGGGCCAAACTGGGACTGGTACTGGCCATGGGAATACTGGAGCATGGCCAAGCCGGCCCGATTGGAGTTTAGTTCGCTACCGGGTTGGATCGGCTTGTCCCTGATAGGTATTTATTACTTTCTGGGTCTCCTTTTGCCTTACATCCTTTGGCCCCGGCGATTCGAAAATTGGGGAAAAATTCGTTACTCGGTCTACTTTTTTCTGGTTTTAACCATGGGGGCAGTTGTAATCAAGGTTTTACTCCGCCTTCTCTTGAACGTAAGGTATATCGTACAGACGCCATGGTTTAATATCTGAAACTGATGGCTGTGAACCTTTTGCGTAAAATTGAAAGCACCGGTTTCCAACGCCTCCGAAATCAATGAACCCGGCCTTTTAAAGGAAAAATCAGGCAGTGACTCGACATCTGTATTTTATATTCGCCCTACTGGTCATCGCTCTTTTGGTGACCCTGGGTTTGATCCTTCGAAAGGAGATGAATCCTGAGTGGATAAGCCATCAGGAGGCGTTTTTTCAAAAAGAGAGGAAAAAGGTAATTAAAGCGCTGGCGGGTGCAGACGGGATTGAGCGCATAAACTTACAGAGCCGGTTGCGCTACCTCAACCGGCCGCGATACAAAATCAGGCAGATACTATTAAAGGGCGGTACTCGGGCTGACAGGTGCACTACCTGTCACATCGATCTGAAACAGCTTGAGAAAAAGCATCCGGAAGTGGATCGTTTTCCGTTCGAGCAATACGGTTGCACGGTTTGCCATGGTGGTGTCGGCAGGGCCACAGAAGAGCAGAGGGCCCACTCAACGTTGCGTATCCCCCCCCGACCACTGTACGACTATCTGGAAGCCCGTGGCACTGAAACTTCCGATCTTGATCTTTTTCAATTTAGCGCTTCCGGAGAGCGGATAGATTTCACCGGCTCGAACCTCTGTCTGCGCTGCCATTTAAGCTCGGACCCTAGACACGTGGCACGCTGGCGCAAGCTCAAATTTCAACCCTTGGAAAAGGTGAGAAACAAGCTGAAGGAGTTACGCAAAAGCGGGCTTGAGTTGGATGAATCACGATGCCTTAATTGCCATACCACTGGATTCAATCCACGAACCGGCCAGTACCTCGAGGACCGGGTTACCTGCGAGAACTGTCACGGACCAGGAGGATTTTATGCTGACCTCATGGCCGGAGGCAGAGCCAGGGACGGCGCCATGTTGGCCCGGGCCAATGTTCTTGAAACCCGGTCAGATCGGGTATGCCTGAACTGCCATAAATCCAACCGTCACATCGATTACGCAGGAGAAGATGTGCCGTCCACCCTCACTGCCGCCTATCTGGACGGAAAAAAAGCGCCTGAAATCGATGGCAGTGACATGGATGACACCTGGGACATCGCTTTAGAAACAAAAGTACCCACATGGCAAATAAATGACGGCCCACCTCAGCCGGGAACAGAAGTCTATATACGGGCGGTCTATAGCGATACACAGATTTATTTTGTGTTCCGATGGCCCGATAAAACCCGCCATGATCGTATGGGCCAATGGCGTTTCAGCAACGGAAGGTGGCAGGCAAAAGCAGAATGGCCCGACGCCCTTGCACTCCATTGGCAGGCAACGGAAAAGGTGGATGATTTTGGGCTGGGGGGCTGCGCCGTCCTATGCCATAGCACCGGCCGGTTTAAAAAATTCCCACGAATGGCCACCCGTCAGGAAGATGCGTTGGTGGATGAGTGGTATTGGAACGCTTTTGTTGCTGAAAAGGCAGGACGTCCCGGGGATGGCTTCTTGGACAACCAGGTAAAATTCATTCCACCGGGAAGCTCAACCCCCCCTTTTAGATCAGCGCCCCCGTCGGTCTCAGCTGCCCATGGGAGTGATGGTTCCGGAGCACGAATGCCTGAAACCGTTGGTGGAGTTCCGCTTTTTCTTAACGTTAAAAAGACGGAGGAAAAACAGACGGGTCCCCTATTTCAAATGGTTGAGGGACAACGGATACCGTTGCAATCATCGGACGGCGGGGAACCGGTGAAAAAAGTTTTACCCCTTTATCTATCCGGTCCACCTGAAGGAGGGAGTTCTGCCGACATAAGCGGCGAAGCATCCTGGTCTGACGGATTTTGGGTCCTTGAACTCAGTCGAGCTTTGAAAACGAACGACAAAAGGGATGTACAGCTCGATCCATCCGAAAAGGACTATTCCTTTGGATTGGCTGTCTGGGACGGCGCCACCGGTAATCAGCATCAGGTGGCGACTATCATTAAGCTTCGGTTTGAGCCACGCGCAGAGATCAAGTGAAACGGTATCGGCTGAGCAGTTGGAATAGTTTGACTTAAGCGCCTGGTCAGCGTTGAAGAACCCTGCTGCGCCGAGTGTTTGGG
>DRHF01000144.1 GCA_011049715.1 Desulfobacterales bacterium | reverse complement strand
ATTATTACTAATTTTTAGTGACTGTTTGTACTTTCCAGAACCTTTTTTGTTTTCATCCATCAATTTGTAAGGCCCGTTTGTTTTTTGATTTATTATGTTTTTTGCATAATTTTGCGGCACATTTGTTATAATTAGGCAGTTTTTTACATAATTTCAGAACACATTTTTGGAATTGAAACAGAAAATATGGATTTTATATCCACATTCTCTCCATAGTTTTTCCATATTGACATACTGAGAATATAGGGTATCTAGAGAGCAATATGATAAACTCCAAAAAAATACTTCTCATCGATGATGATGAGCATGTCCTCCAGGCCATAAAACAATTTTTAAACCTGAGGGGTTACGATGTGACCACCGCACCAACCGGGTTGGCAGCGCTGAAGCAAATGGAAATGCAAAATGAGTTTGACCTGATTGTGACCGACTTGATTATGCCGGATGTAAGCGGTTTTGGCGTCATTTTGATGGTAAAAAATGAGTATCCGTCTATGCCTGTCATTGCGATCACCGGGTGGGGAGAAATACCCGAAAAGCTGGCCTCAGAGGTGAAGGCGGATGCGATTCTGAAAAAACCGTTTGAGTTGATCGAGCTGGAGGAGACAATCCAGAATATACTCTCCAGGGCTCGTACCGGAGATCGGACGGAGGAAACACCATAAAATGATTGGTGATTGAATAATGAAAAAACACCCGTGTTCAATTTTGATAAAGAATAGGGGGGGCAAGCGATGCACGAACAGATCATCGGCAAGAGTCAGGCTATCCAGCGCGTCAGGGAACTGATTGACCGCGTTTCAAATACCAATTTGAACGTCGTTATCACCGGCGAAAGCGGTGTGGGAAAAGAGCTGGTTGCCCAGCACCTTTATCTCAATTCACCCCGGAACGGGAAGCCGTTCATAAAGGTCAACTGTGCCGCACTCCCCGACACCCTCCTTGAAAGTGAACTTTTTGGATACGTTCCTGGCGCATTTACCGGCGCGTACCGGAAAAAACGGGGAAAATTTGAAGTGGCCGATGGCGGAGTTTTGTTTCTCGACGAAATCGGGGACATGTCTCTTCCGCTTCAGTCCAAACTGCTCCATGTCCTTGAAAGCGGGGAATTTTGCCCCCTGGGCGCTGAAAAAGATGTAAAAACCGACGTTTGGGTTATCGCTGCCACCAACCATAATCTGGAACAGGCGGCCAGCGAAAAAACATTCAGGGAAGACCTGTACCACCGATTAAATATCATCAAGATATTCATCTCGCCGCTGCGGAAAAGGGTCGAGGACATCCCACTGCTTGTCCGTTATTTTGTCGATCAATACAGTCCGTTGTTCAATAATGGTTCGTTTATCACGTGTGACCATGTTGAACGTCTGGCCCAGTATGTCTGGCCCGGCAACGTACGGGAACTCCAGAACGTGCTGAAAAGGATGATGGTGCTGGGGAATTTCGATGAAATTATCGATGAGCTTGAAGACAAATCAAAATCTTCAAAATCGGCCCCATCCTCTCCGGTCCCCGCCTGGCTTGCCCCGGAGATGATCCGATTACGGAATGAAAAAGGAGAGAATTTGCTATCATTTTCGCTCAAGAAGATAAAGAAAAAGGCCATAGACCAGGTCGAAAAAGAAGTCATATCCGCGGTGTTGGATAAAACCGGCTGGAACCGGTCAAACGCTTCAAAAATTCT
>DRHF01000143.1 GCA_011049715.1 Desulfobacterales bacterium | reverse complement strand
TATGGCACACCTCCCGGCTTTCAGGGGTACGGGTGCACCCATCCACAATGCACTCCTTATCACCTTCTTTAGCCTGGAGATGGGGAACACGGTCTTTTTCTTTGATTTTTGGCTGTAAAATCTTTATCCCTATTTTTACACCCCCGGTGTATTCGTCTTCAAAACGGACACCATTGCAATGGCCGCACTGGCTTTTTAGAAGATTGGTATGCTCACAGCGGTCTGGCATTTCAGATAAGTTCTTTCGGTTCAAGATTCTTGACAAAGTTTATCAGCCTATTTGTTGGCTTAAACCACTCACCCCTTATAATATCTTCCTGGAACCTTTTTTTAATATTAGCCTCTAGGCGATCGGTTCCTTTTATTGATGATAAGAAATGTATTTTGTACGGGATTGATGGTTGTATGCCAATAAGTCGCCTTTTTGGATTTTCGCTCAGACCTATCTTTATAGGGCCATCGTTTTCAATTTGAATAAAATAAACAAATGTTGGCTTCTCAGAGCATTCATTGCATAAATCTCCATTCCTATTTGTGTCTCTTATATCCCCACAATTAATGCAATATGTGAGTTTTTCTTCATTTGAACAGCTCCAGTCACACAATTTATACATTAAAATAGGCGTATTATCACGTTCATCAGTAAAACGAAATATCGATACCCATGGCTGAAACTCTTTTCCACAATTATTACAAAACACTATATCCTTCCCAATAGCTTCAATTGAATAATAACAGCCAAAGAATTTGATGCCCTTCTCTTGCCTGATGCTAAATCTTTTACCCATCTTTCAGATATGCCAAGTTCTTCGGCTACACTTCTAACTGCCCCAAGTCGCTTAATTAATTGATTAATTGAAACTTTTACATGTTTATTAAACTTATAAGGGTTTTCAGTATAATCAATTATCTCTTGATTTAAATTAAACCATTCGCCTCTCACTTTGTGTTTTTCAAAATGTTTTTTTATTTCATACTCTTGGTCATATTCCCATTCTAATAGTCTCAGAATTTCTAACTTATAGGGATTTCCACATTGTATCACCGAAAGTCTTTTATTTATATTTTTGTCATTAGTAAAGCCAATCTTCACATGACCACTTTCTGATTTAATAAAATAAATCATCAATCTCCCCTCGTAATATCCTGTATCTTGAGCAAGATCTGGGCTGATGGTTGAACAAGGCCTTTTTCATATCGGCTAACACTGGCTTGGCTTACGCCTATCCGTTTAGCGAATTCTTTTTGGTTTAACTGTAATAATCGACGTGTGTTTTTGAATAGCTTTTTTAGTTCCATCGTGACATTATACAGGAATGGATAATCATGTCAAGATAATTTACAGCCTTATTCCTGATATATTTATTTATACATTTCTGCATTTTTCCCTTGACATTATACAATCCATAAAATATTATAATAAACGAATCTGAGCTACACGTCACGTTGGCCGCAATAACCAAAAGGCCATGATAACGGACGGTAGGGCCGGAGGGGGATTGGCAAGTGGTAAGAGTGATAGGCTTGCCAGTCCCACCACCCTTAAAAATCCCGCCCAACCCTTGAGAGGGAGTGGGTAGAAGAGGATTTAGAGGGGAAGTAAAAATCAAGGAAGAAAGGAGGTGATCCCCATGATATCAAAAATGCCTAAACCCAGATGCCCTGCAAGGACCAAAGCTATGAAAAGGTGTAAAAATCGCGCGGTTGGCCGTTCCAAATTTTGTAACGTACACAGAAAACGATAGATAACGCGCCCGGTACCCAGCCCGGGCAAAAAAGAGGCACTATGACCAAAACCGAACAAATCATAGTTTATTTCATGTTTCTATTCGTAGGCGTGGCCCTCGGCTATTTGTGGGCCTTCATTCATTATGGAGGATAAAATGATACGTATTTGCTCGAAATGCGGGAAAAATCTTGGAGAAAAAGAGCCCCTCGAAGATAAGCGGATAACCCATACTCTCTGTCAAAAATGCTTCAATGAAACCATGAAGGAAATGGATGCCTGAAAAATACATAATAGAGCGCCCTGACGATTGTGAAACATGGTTCCTGTGGGATGCTGAGATGTATGCAACCCTTAAATGTGGCTCACTTGAAACAGTCACAGAGCACTTAAAGGAGGTGGTAAATAATGGAAATACGGTTAAAACGCCTTGAACTCCGTAACTTCATGGCTATCAAGAAATTTGTCTTTGAGCCAAATGGCAAGAATGCTACCGTTAAAGGGGCAAATGCTACTGGCAAGACAACTTTGGCATCAGGATTTCGTTGGCTTTTTTTTGGTAAAAATGTTGATGACAAAACCGACTTTGCCATCAAGGGCACCGACAAATCAGGGCAGGCCGTTTCAAATCTCGATCACACAGTCAGAGCGACCCTTGAGATTGACGGGAAGCCCCTTGAACTTCAAAAGACTTACCGGGAAAAGTGGACCAAGAAACGCGGTTCTGCCACGAAAACCCTTACCAGCCACACCACGGAACATTCGATTGACGGCGTTCCCATCCAAAAAAAGGAATGGGATTCCAAAATGGGCGCAATCATTAATGAGGATATTTTCAAGCTGCTGACCATGCCCAGCTTCTTTAGCAATATGCCCTGGCAGAGATGTAGGGCGACCCTCCTGGAAGTATGCGGCGATATATCCGATAATGACGTCATCGCCTCAGATTTGACCCTGAGCGCCTTACCTGCCATTTTAAGCGATAGATCCCTCGAAGATCAAAAGAAGGTCATTGCCGCCAAGAAAAAAAAGGTCAATGACAGGCTGAAAGAGATCCCGGCCCGGATTGACGAGTTATTACGGACCCTGCCCTCCGAATCAGCAAACCGGAAAGTGATTAAGGCCTACATCAAGAATATTGATAAAAAGATTCAAGCCGCCAAGGATGATACTGTCCTGTCCGGGTTAAGGAAGGATCTGGCCGAGGCACAAGTCAAACTCGCTGAGGCCAAGGCGAAAACCGCCCAGGTGATCCTTGAGGCGAACGCCGGGGTTGACGCTAAGGTTTTTGAGGCGCAGGCTGAAATCCGGAAGCTGAAAAGCCAAATTGATGCAATCGGAGATAGGGTTGAAGGCTGTGAAGATAAAATCACCCGCAACAATAAAAGCATCGCCGAACTAAAGGCCACACATGCCACCGTTACCGCCCGTAAGCAAACGTATGACGAGATATGTCCGACATGCAACCAACCCCTCCCATCCGACCAAATAGAGGCCGCTAAGGCCCAATTCAATGAGAATCAAGCGACCGAGCTCACCAGCATCCAAGCCGATGCCAGGAAATTGAAGGCCGGGAATGAGACCCTTCAGGAAACCGTTGATGCGGATGAGAAGAAAATCAAATCCCTGGGGTTAGAGATTGATGGATTTAATGCGGAAATCGTAAACGCGGAGAAGGGAAGGGTTGAGACTACCCCCACTGACCACACGCTCCTAAAAACCGAAATAACCCGCCTTCAGGTTGACATTGAAGAAAAGCCCACCACCGACACCACTGCCCTCGAAACCGAGCGCCGGGAAGGACAGACTAAGCTCGCCGTCCTTGACTCAGTCCAAGGAACCAAAAAACGCATAAAAGAGCTTGACGATGAGGAAAAGCGCCTCGCCGGTGAGTATGAGGAACTTGAAGGGCAGATCTTCCTCATGGAAAAATTCACCGTTGCAAAATGTAATCTCCTGGAGGGTCAGATCAACAGTAAATTTGAATTAGTCAAGTGGAAATTATTTGATATCCAGGTCAACGAAGGGGTCAAGGAGTGCTGTATCCCGACCCTGAACGGCTCCACGGATTTGAGCAATTCCGAGCGGATAAACGTCGGGCTTGATATCATCAGGACCCTATCAAATTATTACGATATCCATTGTCCTATCTGGATTGACAACTGTGAAAGTATTACGCACCCGCTTGAAATTCCGAGCCAAACAATAAAGCTGGTGGTCTCAGAGGATCACCCTAAAATGGAGATTATTTATGAGTAAATGTATGTATTGCGAAAAGACTGCAATAACCATGGATGCTATCGGCTTGGATGCATGCCTCGAACACGAAAATAATGCAGATGAATATTTTGAATCCCGAACAGGCAGAAAACCAAATGAGGACCCATTCTTGCATTGCAAAGATCATGGCGATATGTGGGTGCCTGAATGTAAAAGATGTGAGGAATGTTCACAGCATCATTATGGACACGACGTAACTCGACTTTTAGAAAGATTTAAAACGGGAGAACTAGGAATAAAAATCTATGAGATAAATGATATAATTAAAAAGGAGGAAACACCATGAAAACAGACGATAACAAGGTGGAAAAAGTGGCCCCCACATTTTCACAGAGATTTACGGCTGCCGTTGTAAAGGAATTTGGGGCGCAGGTGGGAGTTATAGCCCTGACCCCATTACAACAAAAACTCGCCCAACATATGTTTATCGGCATTGACACGCAATTAAAGGCCCTGGATGCCAAGAGAGAAGAGACTACCTTGCCCATTGTTTGGTCCAACATTAATATGGGCAAGCTGGCTATTGATGCGATGCACCGAGTAGAGCTCGGCCTTGATGCTCTTATCCCGAACCATATCAGCCCGATTCCATACCTCAACGGAAAGACAAAAAAATATGACCTTGACTTGCGGATCGGATACGTAGGGAGAGATTGTTACAAGAGAGCGATGGCCCTTGATGAAGTCATTGACATCCGGTATGAGCTTGTTCATAAAAATGACAAGTTTAAGCCCCTGATGAAATCGGAAAGCAGAGACGTTGAGTTTTATGATTTTGATATTGCAGAAAACCCTTTTGACCGCGGGCCGGTTACAGGTGGGTTTGGGTACATAATCTACAAAGAACCAGATAAAAATAAGCTCGTTATCGTTACCAAAGAAGACATGGAAAAATCGGAAAAGGCTGCCAAAACCACCAAGTTCTGGAAGCCCCATCCGAAAGAAATGCAATATGTTGTTGTAGTGCGGCGGACCACTGACAAAATCAAGGTTGACCCTAAAAAGATAAACGCCTCCGTTGCCGTGGTTGAAATGGACGAGGCAATGTCGATCAGCGCCCTTCAGATAGAGGAAGGCGCTAACAAAAAGCCCCTTGATATTGAGTCTGAATCAACGGAAAGTACGAAAGTTACGAAAGCCCCCAAAGTTACCGAAGTTCCCGATGATACGGAAAAAGACGACGATTCCAGCCTTGACGGCAAACCGGATGATGATGAAAGGGTGGAGATTGAAAAACAGGAAGCGGGTGAAATGTCGGGTGGGGATGATTGGATGGATGAATAAAAAGTAGCGGGGTTTTGGGCATAGCCCTACTTGAAGGAATTGAGGGAGATTGAAATGTTTAGAATAATTGCCAAAGCATTATTATTGGGAGCAGGTGTCTACTTAACGGCATATATAATTCATACTCCAGGAAATCAATTGATGTTATCTTTTATAGGTGGGATGTGTCTTGGACTATCTGCAAATTTTGATGTTATTGAAAAGGCTTATGAGGTGTCAAGATGAAATTTAAAAAAAGTAAAAAAATAAAAAAGGTGAACGTTCTCTTTAGGATGAACCCTGAAGTAAGGGAAAAGCTCAGGGAAATATCCAAGAGGGAGAAAATCCCCATGTTGGCCATTATTGAACAATTAATCGAAAAGGAGGCAGAAGATGGAAAAATTTGAAGAATTAAAAGGAAAAACCTTGAAATCCATCAAGGGGAATGTCGGTAACGACGAAATGGTTTTCACAACAGAGGAAGGAGAAATTGCCAGATTGCATTACGTGCCTGATTGATGTGCAACTTGTGATATCGTTGATATCATAGGTGACTTAGATGATTTGGTTGGTACGCCTATTCTTTTAGCTGAAGAAGTTGAAAATGATAGCGACGTGAACCCTGACGGTGTAAATATCCCTGAATACCAAGACAGCTTTACATGGACTTTTTATAAATTATCAACCATTAAAGGGTCTGTCACTGTCCGATGGTATGGGGAATCAAACGGCTATTACTCTGAGTCCGTTTCTTTCAATTAACCCAAGAGGTATTTCAGTTTAAGGAGAGGGATGAACATTCAAACCTTTCATAGCTCCAGCAAGGGCAATCTCTATAAAATTGACGATGGAAAAACGCCCCTGCTCATTGACCCAGGCGTGCCCATAATGGAGGTCAAAAAGTGCCTCAATTTCAAAGTGTCCGAGATTGAAGGGGCTCTTGGGTCACATTTTCACGCAGATCATTCCCAGGCCCTGCCCGACCTAATCAAAATGGGAATTGACTGCTGGGTTTCACGTGACACCGCCGAGGCCCTCAAACTGACCGGCCACCGGATCCACATTATTGAGCCTGAAAAGTATTTCCAAATAGGATCATGGTCAATCTGGCCTTTTCCCCTGGTCCATGACGTGCCGAATATTGGATTTTTACTCTCATCCGGGGATGAAAGACTCCTGTACGCGACCGACACCCACTATATCGCTGCGACCGGATTCGAGGGCCTCACGGCAATCATGATCGAAATCAACTATTCAATGGACATCCTGGAGCAAAACATCCGGTCCGGACTCGTGGATATCGCGCAGATTAAGCGGGTCCTTTTCAACCATATGTCGTTAAAAACCGCGATTGACTTCCTGGAGGCCAATGATCTGAGCAGGGTGGAAGAAATTTTCTTACTTCACCTTTCGTCAGGAAACTCGATTGCTGATCTTTTCAAGAAGGAAGTTATGAGGCAAACCGGAATACCAACTTTTATTGGGGAGGTATGAGGGATGGAACAATGCTCAGAACTATTTGAAAGGGTTTTTGACTCCGGTTACGGTGGAATTGTACGAGTTTGCGACTGTGGCATCACACATTTCAGCGACCAGGATTGTGATATAAATTGCTATGATGAAGGCGAGCTTGAGAAGTTCCAAGAGAACCAAAAAAAAGCGCCTAATAGCTTTTTAGGGTGGGATCGTTCTATAGGAACAATGGAAATCGGAGGAATGGAAATTGTGTGGGGCTGCTCTTGTGATATAGCCAGGAAATATGAGGATTTTATCCTGAGCCATGCACGGCAATTAGCTGAGTATCTTAATGAAACAGCAAAAATGCTGAAAGAGAAATCTGACTCGATCAAGGTAAAGAATAATGACAAGGGATGAATTTGAAAAACTAGAAGAATTCACAGGTTTTTAAATGACACCCCAAGCCAAACAAATCCTTAAAAGAAGCACGGCAAAAGCGATCAAAATCGTAACTATTGCAAAGGAAAAGGCCCTGATCCTCACGCCATACGACCAGAAAGAAATGGCACACAATCTAAACAATGCCTTGTCGCATCTTGAGGTTATCAGGCAGTTAATAGAACATCAATTTGTTAAGGGGAGGTATAAGAAATGAAAGTTAAAAGAACGTCATGGCATTATAAGGCCAGCACTCTTTTTTGTGACTTTGAAGAGGGCCATACTAACTTATGCTGGTATTTTTGGAGGCTTGTGTTTACAGTTGTATTCATACTGGCAATTCTTTCACTGGCCTGTTTAGCATTGTATGTGTATTTTACATCCCTACAGTTTGTGTCTAACACTATACTGGCTGTAGCCATTATTTTGGCAATCATTCTTCCTCCATTGGCTATCTATTTCCTTCGAGAAATACTTGGAAAGGCACCTGAACTACCCAAAAATATATTGTTTGATTATGTAAAAGCGAAAAAGAGAAAGGTTTGCCCGTTAATTGAATATATAGATTGAGCAGATAATCGAGAATTTCTTTGAGGTGAGGGGGAGAGATGGTAAATACATGGCCAGGAGGGAAGCGTCATGCAATGCATCAAAATGACCACGAAAAGTGGAACGCTTCTCATTATCCTGGGACATTACAACTTTGTAGTGTATGTGAGGAACCTACAGGCCGTTGTGAAGAAGATGCCATATGGCCTGAAGATGGAGGGCCTTTGTGCGAGGATTGCTATTATAAAGAAAATGAATTTTAAGCAGGAATAATCGTGTGTGGCAAGAGGGATGAGTCCTTGCCTGAAGTGGACATAGGGCCTCTTGGCAAGGTTCCATGAGGGGAGAAGGCTGTCGGAGCCCAACACAGGGCGGGTGGATGCCTAATAGCCACACTTTGTATCCTTGAAACCTGTATCACAACCTTTAACCGTGCTGTGGTGGCTGGAATTGGCAAGTGGTCTACGGCGTGTAACTGGAGGCCGTAGCGAGTATGGAAGGGGGCTTGCCAATGACGAGTGAGTATCAGTTGGGGTGGAGTACATTAGGTGGGCGGCTCGTTTTGATTTGTCAAACGGTGGTCAATCAAGCTGCCACAGCACTTTTTACCAAGGAAAGGAGGTGATAATATGAACTTTGGAGAAGCTTTCGAGGAAGTAAAAAAAGGATCGGCAATGCGTCTTCCTCAATGGTCGGAAGATGTAAAGATTAAAGCTCAATTCCCAGACAACGACAGCAAGATGACCGCACCATATCTGTATGTTGAGAGTAGATTTGGTATGGTCCCTTGGAAAGAGACGATGATCGAACTATTTTCCGAAGAATGGGAAGTATTGTAGCAGCACTAACCTCACCGGGCCTTTCGGGGTCCGGTGATTTGGGGGAGAAATGAAAATAAAATACTTTGAAGCCAAAGATAACCCAATGTTTCCACCAGAAGTGACACTGTTAATCCGATTTGCCCGTCCTGAGAAACCCCTGAAATGTGCCATG
The DNA here is from genome assembly GCA_011049715.1 of Desulfobacterales bacterium. Lineage (GTDB taxonomy): Bacteria > Desulfobacterota > Desulfobacteria > Desulfobacterales > UBA2156 > UBA2156. The sequence goes on along the minus strand of DRHF01000143.1, from coordinate 903 downwards.
TGCGGCAAAAAACGCAAAAAGCTGTGGACAATGTTGGTGCCATTCAGGGGGCAAACTATGGATGAATTTACAATGACTCCAAGTGATGAATTTAAGGCATTAACCTTGATATGTGATGATCATCCCATGACTCCGGTATTTATAGAGTTGATGAAGGAAATTGAGGGGGAGAAATAATGCAAGAATCAATCGCAATTATGAAAAGTAAAGTGGAAGCCTTTAACAAACGAAATCCGGTCGGAACATCCGTCACTGTCATTAAAGACCTCGGTGAACCGATTGAAACGAAAGTCCGGTATCCTGCTGAGATCTTATCGGGCCATACTCCTGTAGTCTGGCTTGTGGATATTTCAGGGTGTTATTTGCTTGATCGGGTGATAGCGGGGCAGAATTACCGGAGGCATACAATGTTTATAAGTATGTTCTGTAGATTCCCTGGATGTGCCAAAGAGCCCCAAATGAATGTTTCTCATGTCCAGGGGATTGTTAGGCATACCATAGAAGTCTGCATGGATCATGGGAAATGGGCAGAAAGTTACTTGGAAGATTTCCTAGAGGAGAAAAAGAGTGAGCCGGAGAAGCAATAACGGCCAGGCCTTTGAGGGATAAAATCTCCTAGAGGCGAAACAGCTTGAGAGATCTATGAAAACACTAAAAGACGAAGTCTCACTATCCGGCAAGTTTGAGCAAATAACATTAATGGATCTTCGCCGACAACCTGGAGAGGTATTTACAAGTGTCGCTCTTGGCAAAACATATGTGGTCACGAAAAACGGAAAACCTATCGCGGTTATTTCTAGGCCACCGGGTGAAACGCTTTTGACGGTTATTGAGTCGAATGGTGAAGTGACTTATGACAAGATTTGAGAAAGTTATGAATTCTGAGAAAGGAGTGGCCCTGGC
>DRHF01000142.1 GCA_011049715.1 Desulfobacterales bacterium | reverse complement strand
GTTTGAAGAACTCTTCTACTTCGAATACCGGGATCTACGCTCCTATTCCAACACCTTGTCCTCAGAAAGTTTGTGTATATATTATAAATAATTACTGAAAATTTCGTACTGTTGATTTTACGGAGACCTGCCTTCGACAAAGGACGAAGGTAACACTCCGAAGGAGGTGGAATCATGGATTTTTCAATACCCCAACCATTTACCGAAGAAATGGACCGCTTCAAACTCTTTTTGAAAAAGCATATGGTCCCAAAGCTCTCAAACTGGTATCCATAAAGTAATCACCGTGCACAGGCACGCGATGGTCTGGTTTCTTTTGTAATATCAGTTGCTTCTGAAATGATAACTCTTAAAAGGTTTTGTGCCGTTGTCAAAGCGCTCATCATCAATTTTTTTCAGAAAAATTTCTTTTTACCCTATGCCTGATGCGATTTTCCTTAAAATATCAGGTGTGAAACTTGAGTTATTTATAATATATACATAAACTTTCTGAGGACAAGGTATTTGGAATAGGAGTGTAGATCCGGGCTTTCGAAGTTGCAGAGTTCTTCAAACCTCTTGGAATTTTTAGGATTCGAAATAATCTCTGTACTTTATCTTGACTATTGCTAAAAGTGTTCTCATATTAGTGCTGATATAAAATGCTTGGCATCCGATAATGGCCCTTTAAAGATCTCCCAACATTCTTCCCAGAGGAAAAGGAGTCACTTCATGCCGCGACAAAAAATCGATATCCCGTATCAGATCGATTATCTTTCCATCCTTGGCGAAGATGGGCAGTTGGACGTCGATTTGGAGCCTGAAATCCCCGAAAACCTCCTACTCAAACTTCATCAATTTATGGTTTTAGGCCGAAGGTTTGATGCCCGACTGCTCAGTCTTCAACGCCAGGGCCGTATCGGTACCTTTCCACCGATTACAGGGCAGGAAGCTGCCCAATTGGGCGCGGTTGCGCCCTTGGGTCCTACAGACTGGATGGTGCCCTCCTTTCGTGAAACTGTAGCCGAACTCTGGCGCGGAAAGGCCATGGAAAACATCATCATGTCCAGCAACGGCTTCAACGAGGCCGGACGAATCGAAGAAGATCGAAACGATCTACCGGTCTCCGTTCCCGTGGCTTCTCAGATTCTTCATGCGGTGGGATTGGGCTGGGCGATCAAATATCGCGGGAAGGACGATGTGGCGATGACCTTTTTTGGCGACGGCGCAACTTCGGAAGGTGATTTTCACGAGGGTCTGAACTTTGCAGGCGTTTATCAGGTACCGGTCGTCTTTGTATGCCAGAACAACCAATGGGCCATTTCGATACCTCGATCAAAACAAACACGTTCCAAGACGTTGGCACAAAAAGCCCTGGCCTATGGAATACAGGGCATCCAGGTTGACGGCAACGATCTGTTGGCGGTTTATGTGGCTGCAAAAGAAGCGGTCGATAGAGCGCGCTCCGGCAATGGCGCAACTCTGATCGAATGTGTGACCTATCGGTTATTGATGCACACAACAGCCGATGACCCTAAACGGTATCGAAGCGAAGAAGAGGTTGAGCAGTGGAACAAGAGAGATCCATTGCACCGGTTTCAGCGATATCTGTTATCCAAAGGCCTGATGACGGAAGAAAAAATCAAGGAAGTGGAAACTGAGACAGACGAAAAAATACAGCAAGCGGTTGATCGGGCTGAAGAGCGGATCAAATCCCTTGGTGATCCGTTGGTTATGTTTGAGCATGCCTATGCCCAACTGCCGCCTAGACTTCAAGAACAAAAAAAAGAACTCGCACAGATCTTAGCTGAAACCACCGAGGAAAACAGCCATGGCTAAGATGACTATGGTTCAAGCCCTCAACATGGCCTTACAGCAGGAGATGGAAAAAGATGATAGCGTGATTGTACTGGGTGAAGATGTCGGTTTGGACGGCGGTGTCTTTCGGGTCACCGATGGCTTGTTCGAAAAGTTTGGTGAAAAGAGGGTTGTCGATACACCACTGGCGGAGTCCGGTATAGTTGGTATGTCCATCGGTATGGCCGTCTATGGACTGAAACCGGTATGCGAAATCCAGTTTTCAGGATTCAGCTACCACAACTTTCATCAGATCGAAAACCATGCATCACGCCTCCGGTGGCGGTCTCAAGGACGATTTCACGTTCCGATGGTTCTCCGCACCCCTTACAGCGGTGGCGTCCGTGCGCTGGAACACCACTCTGAAAGTCGCGAGGCTTTTTATGCACACATCCCCGGGATCAAAACAGTTATTCCTTCAGGCCCCCGCACTGCCAGGGCGCTACTGGTCAGTGCGATTCGGGATCCGGACCCCGTGATTTTTTACGAATCAAAGGCGCTTTATCGGGCTTTTCGGGAAGAAGTACCCGAAAATGAGGAGACCATGCCGATCGGCAAATCAATGATTGTTCGGGAAGGAAAAGACCTGACGATGATCTCCTATGGCGCAATGATGCGCCCCACAC
>DRHF01000141.1 GCA_011049715.1 Desulfobacterales bacterium | reverse complement strand
CGATGAAGACACCTAAGTGAAGGGGAAATGACTGATCCCCTGAACACATACCTGTAATTTAATCGAACCAAACCCGCCTTTAAAGGGGAATTTTTTTATCCACTATCTTTGCAATAGGGGTGTTTAACCAAGTTTGAGTTGAAATACCTCGGATCACCGGTCACCTCTTCATCGACCCACCCGGGTTTTTCATAATACTGGTCTTCGGTTTCCAGCTCCACTTCGGCGATGACAAGCCCTTTGTTTTCCCCGAAAAACTCGTCTACTTCCCAAACAAGCCCGTGAAACCCAATCTCATATCTTTTCTTTTCAATAAGTGGCTTTTCACAAAGTGTTTCCAGCATCGATTCGGCCTCTATAAAAGGAATTTCATATTCGTATTCGATCCGTGATGCCCCTTTGGTCATCCCCTTAACCGTTAAAAATCCTTTTTTATCGATCGTACGTATCCTCACCACCCTTTCTTTGGCGCGGCTGAGGTATCCCTGTCGGTATCTTTTACCCGTCGCCAAAGATCGCCAGGAATTGTTTTTGACAAGAAATTTTCGCTCTATTTCCTTACCCACCTGTGGTAATCCTTTTTTAAAATGTTTTGAGCGATGTTAAACCCTACAACTTATCCAATAGATCACAAAAAAGCCGGACACCAAAACCGGTCCCGCCGGCGCCGCAATACTCCGTTTCCTTTTTAATAAAGGCGGGTCCTGCGATATCAATATGAGCCCACCGGGAATCCCCTGCAAATTCGGACAAAAACAGGGCGGCGGTGATCGCCCCGCCCCATCGCGTGCTACTGATATTACGAATATCGGCAAAATCACTTTTGAGGAGCTCTTTATAATCATCCGGGAGGGGCATCCGCCAGCAACGCTCGTGGGTCTTTTCTCCGGATCGGATAATATCTTTTGCCAGCTTATCATCCGTAGAGAAAACGCCGGCGATTTTCTCGCCCAATGCAACAACGCATGCGCCGGTCAGCGTAGCCACATCTATAAGGGTGTCGGGCTGATATTTTTTTATGGTATAGGACATGGCATCGATCAGTATCAACCTTCCTTCCGCGTCTGTATTGCCGATTTCGACGGTTTTGCCGTCAAAACTCCTTACGATATCTCCGGGACGCGTTGCGGTTCCGGACGGCATGTTCTCAACCACCGGAATGACGCCGATGACTCTCATCTTGGGTTTTAGCTTTGCCAATGCGATAAGCGTTGCCGCCACTGCTGCCGCGCCGGACATGTCACTTTTCATGTCATCCATCGATGCAGCAGGTTTGAGACTGATTCCACCGGAATCAAAGGTCACGCCCTTGCCGATAAGTGCGATCGTTTTTTTTGCGCCTTTGGGTGCATATTCAATCACAACCATTCCCGACTGGCTTTGACTCCCGGCGCCCACGGCCAGCAGAGCGCCGAATTTTTGCTTCTTCAGGCTTTTCTCATCCAGCAAACTGACCTTAAGATTCTCTTTTTTAGCTCGTGCCGTTATGGACCGGATAAATTGTTCAGGTCTTTTGTCATTTGATGGCATCGAAACCCACTCCCGGGCAAGGAGGGTCCCTTCACAAACAGCCACCGTCCTTAGCAACAATTGGCGAAACGCTTTAACGGCATCTGGTTTTACCAGAAAATCAATTTTTTTCAGTTGCTTGTGTTTCTTTTCTTTTTTATATTTATCGAACAAGTGGTTCCCGAGAAACGCCCCTTCCATCAAAGCCTCAAGGAGCATCGTCATCTCTTTTTTCGTTTTTCTTTCCGAAGGGACGACAACCAAGATCTCTGAAAGGTTCATTTTGATACTTTTCTTTACTGCCCTCCCCCCAAATCGGCGAAGCGCTTCGGGATCGATTTTTTTATATTTTCCAATTCCCAGGAAAATCACCCTCATTGCTTTCACTTTAAGGGGATTGTAAAGCGTCAATTCATCCCCTTTTTCACCTTTGAACTCTTTTATTTTTTTGGCGGTCTTTACGGCTAAAGATATCGCTTCGATGTCATGGATATCCCTGTCCTCACAAACCGGAATTACCAATGTCTCCACTTTGGTTTTTGTCGGGTCAACCGATTTAAGATATAGCACTTTTTTTCTCCTTTCCGATAAACGACAGATCCGGCCATCGAAAATCGTTTCCATGTTGTCTCGGTTTCATTTTTTTTCACACGCTCCTCAATGTAAAATATCACCAAAACCAGGGAGTGCGCTCGCTGTCTTCGGATTGGTATTCCGATTGGCCAGCTGTTTTAGATGGGTAATTGTTTTCCACGAGAAGTCCTCTCTCTGGCAAGGAAATATGGCATTGTTCGTAAATATCGGATCAGATTCAAGGTCATAACGGGAGGATAAAACGGCCCTTTGCCAAAGTTCGGTTTGAGGGATCGGGGAATAATTGGCAAGAACAGGCAACAGGCCGCTTTCATTTACAATTTTGATCGACTCCTCTATCGATTCGATTCTCTGCCCCGGGAGTCCTACCAACAGATATGCACCGATTTGATGCTTTTGGAAACCGGCTTCGATCAGGCAGGACACCGCCTGCTTGAACTCATTTGCCGTTACTTTTATGTCAAATTCTTTTCTTCCTTCAAATTCCGCGGTCTCGAGCCCCAGACGGAGCGTTTTAAACCCGGCCTTTGACATCAGGCTGGCGGTTTTTTTTGAAATCTCGCGGATGTGGACTGCATTTGGGGTGTGAAAGCGAACCTTTAACCCGCATTTTATTATCCCTTCGAATATGGGAACAGCCGATCTTTCTGCATCAACAAGAAGTGCGTCATCATAAAAAACAAAATCTTTTACGCCATATTTTTTATGCCAATATGTTATTTCTTCGACAACCAGATCAGGCGTGCGAAGGTCTCGGTTTGGGTTTAATAGATGAGAGGCACAGTATGCACAGGAAAATGGGCACCCCTTTGAAGTGATAATGGGTATGTAAGCAATTTTTCTTTGAAGATGAAAGGCTGGATAAGGATAGGTATTGATATCGTCGGGGGTAAACCCGTTGGAATCAACGCCCGGTCTTGAAGAAAAACCGGTATATTCCTCAGCCAGCTGCAGTATACATTTTTCTCCGGGACCGCTGACCACTTTATCTGCCCGGGAAAACCGTGAAGCGTGATCAAAGCATAAAGATGCATAGATTCCACCCAGAACAACCGGTGTGTTCGGAAAAACCTGCCTAATCCATCCGATCGTTTCCCGTACACCCGGCGACCAGTAAGTCATAAACGAAGTGATAAGAACGAGGTCTACTCTTGATATTGCGAGAAGTTCTTCCCGGAACCATTCCGGCTTGATCCCGTACCTGCAAAAGTTGCGCGGCACATCCTCTAGTCCCTCAGGCTTTGGAATTTGGGTTTTTAAATACGGCCCACGGCCATATCTGGCATGTGGGTCGGTTTGAGGTCCTTTGGGGTGAAACCTATCGAGACAGTCGATATAAGATACGGTAAAACCATGGCAATCGAGTATTGAGGCAAGTGTTAGAAGGCCCACAGGCTTGGCCCAAAAATCGTATGCCGCAAAATCATGTATCCATGGATTGACAAGAAGAATATGTGGGCTATCGGGTTTCACATTCAAAATAGGGCCGGTTTGAGACGGTAGCATCAATCTGGATCAAAGCGATATTTTTTTTGTCAGGTTCTGTGAGCAAATGGTTTACTTTTCAGGGAACAGCTTTTTAATGTCGTGTTCGGTCGCCTTGCAAATTCCCCTTTCGGTAATAAAGCCGGTTATAAATCTGGCGGGTGTTACATCAAAAGCAAAGTTTGCGACCGGGCTGTTTGCTGGTGGAATCAGCACTCGCCTTATGATCCCCTCATCTTCTCCCTGCACATACCGGATTTCATCGGCATCTCTTTTTTCTATCGGGATCTCAACCAGTCCATCCCTCAGCTCCCAATCAAAAGTAGAAGATGGAAGGGCGACATAAAAGGGTATATTGTTGTCCCTGGCCGCCAGGGCCTTGAGATAGGTACCGATCTTGTTTGCAACATCCCCGGTACAGGTGGTCCTGTCTGACCCCACAATGACCATATCAACCATGCGGTGTTGCATGAGGTGGCCACCGGCGTTATCGGTAATTATCGTGTGCTTAACTCCACATTCTCCCAGTTCCCAGGCGGTTAGCCTTGCTCCCTGGTTCAATGGTCTTGTTTCATCCACCCATACATGGATATCGATTCCGTTTTCCACGGCCGCATAGATTGGAGCAGTAGCTGTTCCATACTTGCCGCATGCAAGCCACCCGGCATTACAGTGCGTGAGTATATTTACTGTTTTGCCGTTTTTTTGTTCGCTGATTTTTTTTATCAGGCCTATGCCGTGCTCACCAATTTTCCAACACTTTTTGGCCTCAGCTTCAGCAATCTTTTCAGCTGCCTGTCGTGCCCTCTCACACCTTTTCGCGCTGTTTTTCTCCTTTGACAGCTCGGCGACTACTCGATTTACACCCCAAGCCAGGTTAACAGCTGTCGGCCGGGCTGATTTTATTCTATCACATGCGGTCATCAGATCCCTATCGGAAATTCTATCGTTTTTCAGATTTAAAACAGCCAGATATACACCAAATGCGCCGGTCACCCCGATGAGCGGCGCCCCCCGGACGAGCATCTCCTTTATGGCCATGATGATATCATCTACTGTTTTCAGGTCCACGATCACAAATTCGTGGGGGAGGCGTCTCTGATCGATGACTTTTACCACCTCCAGATTCTGATCCAGCCAGATCGGTTGTAAGTTCTGTTCAGCACCCTTCATAATAAATCTCTTTCCCTGTAACCTTTGTTATTTGGTCGTGAGGCTTTTCTTTTTAAATCGCCTTCTCCGTTCCTTCAGACACCAGGGAAAGGGCAACACGACCTTGCTCTTGACATAAAAACGTTTATAATTTATAAACTCAATTATCAGAGGCAAATGCCGAGTACTTGGACCATGCCCTTTCGGTATCCCAAATCCATATGCTCAGCAGTTATAACAAAAATGGGCATCAAACGCAAGCAGATCCGACAGCCGAAAATCCAACACCGTTATGGACTGCTGACAAATGTACAATTCACCCGCCAAACCCATCGTTATCCATTGGGAATGCGGGGGATGTGGAAAATTTGAATGCAAGAATCCATAGATCGTGAAGTCTTTTCCCGCGGTTCCAAAATATTTCGCGACGGTGAACCCGGTAATTGCGCGTATTTGATCGAAAAGGGAAGTGTTGAAATCTCAGCACATAGAAAAGGCAAAAAATTTGTGCTGGCCATCTTAAGCGAAGGTGAACTTCTCGGTGAGATGGCCCTGATCGATGACAGTGTTCGTTCCGCAACCGCAACCGCCTTGGAAGAGACCGAAGTCGTCGTTATCTCCTTGGATTATTTGAAAAACAAATTCGATCAAGCCGATCCCATGCTGAAACTGCTTCTCAATGTTATTTTAGGCAGATTTCGAGCAACACAACGTAAGTTTCTCGGCCAATCAACCGGTCAAGAGTGTTTTACCGACCAGACCGCTTCAGAGACGGAAGATCGAATATACAAAAAAGACCGGGAACGTGTTCTCAATGATCTCCGATTTAAAAAGGAACTGGAGCAGGCGTTGAAACGCAAAGAGTTTGAGCTTCATTATCAACCGATCATTGCACTTAATGATGGGAGCATCTCAAGTTTCGAAGCATTGATCCGATGGAATCATCCGGTGCGGGGGCTTATCCCGCCAAACCAATTTGTGGGATTCGCTGAAGAGACCGGTCTGATTGTTCCGATCGGAATCTGGGTTTTTGAAGAGGCCTGCAACGCCTTGAACTCGTTTCACTCGAAGCTTGCGCCAAAAAATCGGCGAAAGCCTCGGATTAGTGTGAGCGTTAATGCCTCCACAAAGCAACTATTTGAACCGAAATTTGTCGAAAAAATCCAACTTGTACTTCAGCAAACCGGTATCGACCCTAAATATATTCATTTGGAAATCACCGAAACACTACTTATGGAAAACCCGGAACTCGCCACCATAACGTTGAATAAGATAAAAGAGATGGGGATAAAGTTAATCATCGATGACTTTGGAACCGGTTATTCAAGTTTGAGTTACCTGCATCGCTTTCCGATACAAACCTTAAAGATCGATCGAACATTTATCCTCACCATGTTAGAGAGCACGGGAAGCATGGAAATTGTTCGGGCAGTTGCCGGGCTTGCCCATAACTTGGGAATAGAAATTGTTGCAGAAGGCGTGGAAACTCGAGAACAATTGAATCAGGTCCGCGATTTGAATTGCGACTACGCCCAAGGATATCACTTTTCAAAACCAATCCCGATCTCAGGCGCCTTTAAATTGTTGGAAAAGGGAATTTAGGATAGAGAAGGCGTATCCTGCTAGAACCGCCCTGTTTTTTATTCCTTTTAATTACCGTGCTGCCAGTGTGGGGTTGATCTTCAGGGATCGCCCATCTGTGGACATCGCCACCGCTCCATCACCGCTGGTTCGAAATATCCGGTACCCCCGCTTTTTATATCGCTTCAATGTGTTCGGGTGTGGAAAATATGCATTGTTTTGCCATCCTGAAGAAATAACGACAACCTCCGGCTGCACCCTGTCTAGAAAACGGTCGGTACTCGAAGTCCGACTCCCATGGTGAGGTGCAATCAGGACGCTGCTTTGTAAATCATCTCCCAAAATTTCAACAAGTTCTCTCTCTGCCCGGGCCATGATATCGCCTGGAAACAAAAATGTCTGTGACCCAAAACGGACCTTTAAAACCAGTGAATTATTGTTATAATTTCGCCATTTCTCTTTTTTTTTTCTGTTTATAAAATCGCTTGGCGGATAAAGGATTTTGAATTGAACCCCATTGATATGTTGCGTTTGCAATAATGGTTTAAATCGAGGGAGTTGAATATCTTTTTCTTCAATAATTTTTCTGAACTTGTGGTAATTCAAAACCGGTGAGGATTCTCCGTTGCTCCATACATTTTTTACATTAAAATACCTAGCGATATACAAAAGACCGTTCATGTGATCGCTGTTTGGATGAGAAAGGACCAAGGTATCAACGGTTTTGATCTTTTTTCGCCATAACAATGGCGCAACGATATTTGCACCGACATCAAAAGCCGTCGGATCCGAAAAACCACCGCCGTCGATGAGGAGGTTATACCCACCCGGCAATTCGAGGAGGGCCGCACTTCCTTGACCCACATCAATTATGGTCACCCTGAAATCACGATGCCAAAATCGGTGGTTTAACCAGTAAAAGACATCAACGCCGCCCGCAACGATAACAATCACCACCGTCGCTTGCGCCAGCCACTTCTTCGACATAAATTTTTTCCGGCATCCAAAGCGTGAAGTCGCATTTTGATCTTTTATGTTTAAAATTGCCCAAAAAACGAGATAAAAACCGGCTATCTCATAAAAAGAAGGCGTTACGGTTTTGACAGCCGCAAAAGGCAATTTTGAAAAAAAGGTTATAATATCCAAGGCAACGGCCAGAATCGCCGCACTCACATTTAATAAAATTGAAGCGCCTATGACGCTAAAGGGACTTAAAACAACCGAAACCAATCCAAGCGGAATAACCAGAAATCCAACAATCGGAATGATCAATAGATTGGCCAAAAATCCGACGGTCGAAACCTGATTGAAGTATAACATCATCAGGGGAAAGGTGCCGATGATGGCAAAAAATGAAACCAACATAAAGGTGAAGAATTTATTTCGAATGGAACGCCTCTTTTTTAAAGTGGAATTTTTCTTTTGCAAACGGAAATTCTTTGTTTGAGATAGGCCGTATACAATTGAAAGAACAGCTGAAAAAGAGAGCTGGAAGGAAATTGAAAAAAGAGCCGGTGGATGAAGGATAAGGATCAACATCGCCGCCAATGCAAGCGTATTCATCAGATCATGTTCTCTTTCAAACAGAAACGTTAGGAGAAAAAGAGAAACCATGATCACAGCCCTCTGGGTGGAAGGGGACATCCCCGAAAGAAATCCGTAGGCAACTACCGGAAAAAATGATAAAATCGCAGCTCCCTTTCTCGTCCACCCATTCCAGAGCAACGGTTTAACATGGGAAAGGGCCCAGGAAAAAAGAAGGAATGCGGTAGAGGCCACGATTCCGATATGAAGCCCGGAAATTGCTAGAATATGCCCTACACCCGCCCGATGAAACGCCTCCCTTAAATTCTGGGAAATATCATTCCGGTCCCCGAGAATCAGTGCTTTTAATATTCCTTTTGTTCCTTTTTTTCTCCTCACAACATATGACTGTTCAATAAGGGATGAGATATGATGGCGAATATTCTTCACCATCTGATCGATCCCTTTATCTGTTCGATTTTCTATCTTTACCGGCTGGTTTTTCGAAACATATGATGTTCCCCAAATCCCCTTGTATGCCATATATCTTTTGTAGTTAAACCCTCCAGGATTGGAAAAATTTCTGATCATCCGGATCTTTCCGGTCAGTGAGATCCGGTCTCCCGCATCTATATTAAGATGTTTTTTGCGCGTGGTAACCCGAATCTTTCCCAAAACAGGAAACGGTTTGCTTTTTTCCATGCTGTCTTCTTCAAGGGTCTCGATTTTGACTATAAATTTGGTCCGCTCACCGGTTCTGACAGGCGTCGTGTCGACAAAACCCACAATTTTCCATTGATGATTACCTAAAAAATGAGTGATATGCCGGGAAGGGAATCGGGGCGCAGCCCAGGGTTGTATGGAAAGATATCCCAGAAAAAGAAAAAAGATAAGCGGGAATAAGAAGGCTGTATGGCGCTGTCTGATCCGGCCGATGATTAAACCCAGACAAACAGCAACAACAACGTAGGGTAAAATTCTGTAACCTGGGAACCAAAAACCAAAAGAAATACCGGCTATCAGGCATATCAGGAGCGGAATCAAGGAGCGGGAATATGGGTGGACCGATGACGGTTTCCAGGTCGCCAGTAAAGACCGCATTGTCATATCATAGTTGATGATGTTTCAGGGTTTTTGGGTTAGTCTCAAAATTGAGATGAAACCCCTGGTCAGAGTTTTATAAAAAAGAGTGGCCTAGGCATCCACCCTTTTGATGGCGGCGCCCAGCTGGGCAAATTTTTTTTCCATCATCTCATATCCCCGATCAAGATGATAGACCCGGCTGACCGTCGTCTGCCCATGGGCAACAAGACCTGCCAGGATGAGTGAGGCACTTGCCCTCAGATCGGTGGCCATTACCGGTGCACCGGACAAATTCGGTACCCCTTTTACCATCGCCGTATTACCGGATACGATAATATCGGCTCCCATGCGTTTGAGTTCGCTGATATGGATAAAGCGGTTCTCAAATATCGTTTCAGATATCATACTCAGGCCGTCGGCCACTGACATCAAAACCATGAATTGGGCTTGCATGTCTGTCGGGAAACCCGGATACGGCAAGGTCTTTACGTCAACACTCGCGATGCTGTTTTGTCCCTGGACCCTTACGCTGTTGCCTTCGACTTTTACCTTAAGGCCGGTAAGCCTCAACTTGTGAATGGCCGCTTCCAGGTGATCCGGTTCACAATTCAATATCTTCACATCCCCGCGGGTTAAGGCCGCTGCAACCATGAAGGTGCCTGCTTCAATCCGGTCGGGTATGATCCGAAGAGACACCGGGTGAAGTGAAGAGACGCCTTCTATGGTAATTGTTGTCCCCCCAGCACCATGAATTTTTGCTCCCATCTGGTTCAAAGCATCTGCAAGGGCCACAACCTCAGGCTCACTAGCTGCATTGCGTATTTTTGTGACGCCTTCAGCCAAAGTAGCTGCCATCATGAGGTTTTCTGTCCCGGTAACAGTCTGGATG
>DRHF01000140.1 GCA_011049715.1 Desulfobacterales bacterium | reverse complement strand
GAGAACTGGATTAAGTATTTAAAATAATTACCTGTTTTGTCGTTTGTCCAAAATTTCATATATCTTCTATGAATGAAATATAATTTTAAAAACAAATACTCCATTTTGTTTACCCTTCGGGAAAGCCGATGCCACCCCATCTTCAGCGTTGCCAAGGACTCGCGGTTAATGACTACAGCGTCACCCTTGGACGCCTTGAAGCTGGGGCACTCCTCCAGAGGCGGATCTTCGACCCTCCAAAGGCGGATCTTCGACCTCGACTTTCGCTCAATTAGGGTGAAAGCTTTATTCTCCTTTTTTTAAAGCGTTTTTTAATTTTGTTTACGCGCCATTGAGATATAATTTATACTGAGTAAAAGGAGAGGCAACCCATGGGCGCATTGCATCTTGATCAATTGACTTGGGAAGAGGTTAAAACAGAGATTCAAAACGGGCGGGATACGGTTATCGCTCCCTTTGGCTCCACCGAGCAGCACGGCAGGCATATGCCCCTGGGGACGGATGCCGTGTTGGGAGATGAATTGGGCTGGGGTTTGGCCGATCGGTTGAACGCTTTTCTGGCGCCGACCGTACGGTTCGGCTGCTCAGAACACCATATGGCCTTTGCCGGAACCATTTCCCTCAGTGACACCACCTTTCGGCACATCGTAACAGATGTCGTCTCCAGTTTGTCGCACCATGGATTTCGACAGATCGTGCTCCTGCCTACCCATGGCGGCAACTTTAAACCGCTGGCGGCGGCTGTAGCGCAAATTGAACCGGTCAAAGATGTTCGGATATTGGCTTTTACAGACTTGATGGGACTTATCGGGGCTGCATTTAAAAGCTCCTCGAAATTCAAGATATCTCCCGCCCAATCAGGCGCACACTCAGGCGAATGGGAAACCTCCCTCATGCTTGCACTCCGGCCCGGCCAGGTAAAGATGGAGCGTGCATCCGAAGGGTTTGTGGGAGAGTTGTCCGAAATCATATCCAAGGTTTTTAACGGTATTGAGCACCTGGATGAAAACGGTGTTCTGGGAGACCCCCGCCCTGCCACGGTTGAAGCTGGTAAGCAGTATCTGGCGGATACCATTGAGTCTCTTTACCGGTGGTTTTGTGAACAGAAAAATATTAATGCAAAGGGGCCCGTTCCTCATTCTTGACAAATTACATGACAAAAGGCCAAAGGATTCGTATATTTTCTGCCATTGGAGATGTTTTTAAAAAAAAGGACTGGTTATTTCATTTTCTGGCGCCTTTCTACGACCATTTGATTCGCAGACCTCAATCCGACCGGATAAAGGACTTATTGAATCTCCCGCCTAACGGCTTTCTGCTTGATCTGGCCGGTGGAACGGGAAGAGTTTCATTTCATTTTGCAGGTCCTAACACCAATATTTTGGTATGTGATATTAATCGTTCAATGTTGAAACAGGTGAAGCACAAGAAAGGGCTTTTACCGCTCCAGGCAGATTCGGCTCAACTGCCCTTTCCTTCAGATACGTTTGACGGAATTCTTTTAGTCGACGCGTTGCATCACTTTTTAAAGCCGCAAAATGCGGTCTCGGAGATGCTACGCGTGCTCAAACCCGGGGGACGGCTTCTCATCGAGGAGCAGGATATTAATCGGGTTTTCATTAAAATCGTTCGAATTTCTGAAAAAATGGTCGGGCTTCATAGTCACTTTTTGACTGCCAAAGAAATGTCTGCCCTGTTTCACTCGTCTCAGTATAAACTACATTTTGAGAGGGGAAACTGTTTTACATTCAGAATCCTGGTGTGTAAACTCAGTTGAGTATGAAAGAATCCGTCATTTCACTGCTGATCATGGTCATAATGGCAGGAATCCACTCCTTTTTATTTGCAGCCTGCTCCCCCATAAAACCATCAGAGCAATCCGATTCTTATTTATCCGATAGATCAAATAGTTTTTTAATATTCGACCATTCCCATTCAGAATTTGATTTTTTATTGAAAAAAAATGTTTACAAAGAATGGGTGAATTACGAAGGTTTTCTCTCGGAAATAGAACTGTTTTATAGGTATGTTGACAAATTAGGGAAAGTGGACTCACATATACTAGCAACCTGGACCCGAGAACAAAAACTTGCCTTTTGGATCAACGCTTATAACGCATTTACCCTCCAAGCCATTATGGAAAGATACCCGATAAAAGGTAGAAGCTTAATCGGACTTTTCTTTCCTCAAAGCAGCATCCTCCAAATTCCTGGAATCTGGTCTCGGATAAAATTTAAGGCTGGTGGAAAAAAAGTGACCCTTGGGCAAATCGAACATAAAATAATAAGAAAGCTGTTTGATGAACCCAGAATCCATTTTGCCATCGTATGTGCCTCAAGAAGTTGTGCGAACCTCAGGGACGAAGCCTACCAGGCGAATATCCTGGAGAAACAGCTCCACGAACAGGCGGTCCGGTTTATAAATGATCCAAGTAATGGCGTCCGCTGGGACCGTGACAACCACCGACTCCATATCTCAAAGATCTTTAAGTGGTTTAAAAAGGATTTTGAGAAAAAAGACATCTCAACCGGCTCCTCGACCCGATCGATAAAATCCAGCCAGCCGGTTCTTCGGTTCATCCGGCAGTACATCAGGAACAAAGAAGCGATAGACTGGATTGACCGCGGCCGGGATATTCGGGTGTCATACCTGCCCTATGATTGGCATTTAAACGACAAAGCTGAAAAACCCCGTATGGATAATTAAAGGATTTTGACACGGATGGCTGAAAATCATCTTCCTGGAAAAAATTATCTTTTGAGGGTCCTTTCATTAATTGTCAATTTTATAATTATCAGTGATACATTTCGAAAAACAGATTGATCAATTCATGGCGTTTCAGTAGAAAAATGATCTCCGTTGTCATTCCGGTTCTTAATGAATCACAAACCATTGGATCGTGCCTTTCTCGGCTGAGTGAGCAAATCGGGCATCATGAAATCGTGGTGGTAGATGGCGGAAGCCAGGACAGTACCTTGGACATCGTCCGCTCTTTTCCGGACGTAAAGCGGGTGTGTTCTTCAGTGGGTCGGGGGGTCCAAATGAATCGAGGCGCTGGGATTGCCAAGGGTGACATACTGCTTTTTCTCCACGCCGACACCTATCTTCCGCCCCGGGCTCTAAACAAGATCGAATCGCTAATGGAACAGAGAGGAATTGTTGCGGGATCCTTTGCCCTAAGTTTCGATGATTCCAGTTTGCTTCTGAAGCTTTACTCTCTTTTTAGCCGGATAAACAACACCCTGTTCACCTATGGTGATCAGGGTTTGTTTATGGCACGGCAGGCCTTTGAATCAATCGGCGGGTTTCGAGAGATTCCCATTATGGAAGATGTTGAAATTCAAAAGAGGCTCAGGCGTATGGGCCGCTTTGTCAAGGTCCGGCAGCCGGTGTGTACATCAGCCCGCAGATTTCTTTTGCATGGAATCATCAAACAACAACTTATGAACATATGGCTCGTATTACTGTATCATGCGGGAATTTCACCTTCCAGGCTTAAGCGCATTTATGGATAGGGAACTGCAAGGAGGATCGGGCTGTTTGAGTTTAGATTTTGTGGGGCTCATTTTTATTAACACCCCTTTGATTTAAATTTTACCAAAACCAATAACTGCTACTAATGAGGCCATATATATTTAGACCCGAGCGCCGAGCAGGATATTGAATCGGTCGGCGGCTCAAACTCAGGTCAAAGCGGGTGTAAAACCGGAACTCGGCCGGTCTGTAAATATAATAACCGGGTCATTCGTCTTAAGACG
>DRHF01000139.1 GCA_011049715.1 Desulfobacterales bacterium | reverse complement strand
TTAGATTTGGTTCAGGTTTGGCTGATCCGAGAGAGTAAAACCACAGGAATAGCGAGCTATTTCGAGGATTTTGCGAGTGAGGCATCGGTCAAAGATGGGCTGAAGCTAAGATGCTAAAATGTGAAGTTATTTTTGCGCGAACCCTTAACTGAAGGGAGCGTTACGGATGTCTTTCAAGTTTACCGATGAACATCTCATGATTCAATCGATGGTCAGAGAGTTCTCAAAGGGCGTCATTGCACCAACCGCCATGGAGCGCGACCGGACCAAGGAATTTCCGATCGAAAACCTGAAAAAAATGGGAGAGTTGGGGCTGATGGGAATGATGGTTCCACCTGAATACAGTGGTTCAGGTTCGGATACAATCGGTTATGTGCTTGCCCTGTCAGAGATCGCCTACTCGTGCGCTTCAACCGCCGTTGTCATGTCTGTCCATAATTCCATTGTCTGTGAAAGCATACTGGTCTATGGAAACCAGCGGCAAAAAGAGAAATACTTAAAACCACTGGCCCGGGGAGAAATCATCGGTGCATTTGCGATGACCGAGCCCCAGGCAGGTTCAGATCCGTCCCGGCAGGTCACGCTTGCGGTCCAAGGCGGTGACCATTATATCTTAAACGGTACAAAACGTTTTATCACGACCGGAAAGAATGCGGAACTCGTCATCGTTACAGCCAAAACCGATGTGGCAAAACGCCACAGGGGAATCAGCGCATTTTTGGTAAAAAAAGGTACACCCGGATTCAATATCGGAAAAATGGAAGAAAAAATGGGGTTGTGTGCATCCGATACAACCGATCTTATTTTGGAGGATTGCCGTGTTCCTGCTGAAGATATGATCGGAGATAAAGGTGAAGGATTCAAAATCGCCATGACCGGTCTTGACAGCGGCAGAATTGGGATTGCCGCCCAGTCGGTGGGCGTTGCCCAGGCTGCGTTGGACGCATCTGTTACATATGCAAAGGAGAGGGAGCAGTTTGGGCAACCGATTTCTAAGTTTCAGGGCCTGCGGTGGATGATTGCCGATATGGCAACCGAAATCGAAGCTGCCCGGCAATTGATGTTTTCTGCCGCTTCTATGAAAGACCGCGGTGAAAAATATACCGCCCAAGCTTCCATGGCAAAACTTTTTGCCTCTGAAATGGTCAACCGGGTAACCGAAAAGGCCCTTCAGATACACGGCGGATACGGTTATGTTAAAGAATTTCCGGTTGAACGATTCTACCGGGATGCCCGTGTCTTTACGATTTATGAAGGCACTTCAGAGATACAACGAATTGTCATCTCGAACCATATCCTGAAGGATAAACGGAGCCCCTGATATAACCCGGGGTCTGGTTTGATTACATATTGAAGATTTTGGAAGCGAGTTCAATATCTTCAGGGCAGAAGATAAACAGACATTTCTCATCCGGTGAGGAGACCGAACCGTAAACATAATCGATGTTGATCTTTTCTTCTCCGAATTTGGTGGTGACTTCAGCTAGCTCGCCGGGTCTGTTTTCGAGTTCGATAGCTATCACCGGCATGATATCGAATATATAATCATTTTTTGAAAGAAGATCGATAGCCTGATCGGTCTGATCCACCAGGAGACGGATCAGGGCAAAATCGGCCGAGTCCTTTCGCATTGAATTGTAGCTGGCGACCGATGCGATTCTCTTTAATGATTTTCCCCTGGCCTTAAAGAGCTTCTGGACATAACTCGATGCGTCCTGGATCGTCAGGGCGTCGATATTGATATTTGCCTCAGACAGGAGCAACGACAGCCGGCCGAGTTCGCCCGGGATGTTTTTCAAAAAGAGCGATATTTCGGTTCTTACCATTTATTCTCCTTTTTAGTTCCTTACGATTCGTTCATGCTTTTCCATTCGGTAATGTCCGGTTGTTGTTGAACGGTCTTTCCGTGGTACGGGCCAGTTGAATCACCCTGTGGGCATTGGTTTTTCCCAGGCCCGGGATGTCAACCTGTTCCGGGGTGGAACGGATCAGGTTTTTGAGCAAAAGATTGGTATCTTCATCAATTAGCATGTAATGGCTTGCCGCCTGGCTCTCCAGCTTTGAAGCCAGGTTGACCGAATTTCCCAAATATGTAAACTCGGTCTTGATGTAATTCCCCAATAGCAACGCATAAATCTCACCGGTACTGATTCCGATGCGGACGTTGATGTTTTCATCCACGCCATAGTTCTTTTTCAGTTTGTAATTTTTGTGTTTTAGGGCGCGAAGGATGTCCACTGCGGATTTAATCGTATTAAACGCTGTCTTTTGCTGGATGGTTTTGCCATGTTCGAAGATGGCCATAAAACCGTCCCCTAAAAATTTGTCAATGTATCCCCCATACTGATAGATGATCAGGTACATGCGATCGATGAGTTCATCGACCATTTTCACGGTCAAATTTTCATCGGATTTTAACATCATG
The DNA here is from genome assembly GCA_011049715.1 of Desulfobacterales bacterium. Classification (GTDB taxonomy): domain Bacteria; phylum Desulfobacterota; class Desulfobacteria; order Desulfobacterales; family UBA2156; genus UBA2156. Next base: position 8,971 of record DRHF01000139.1, on the reverse strand, counting down.
CTGCTAAAATTAACAATATCGACAAACATGGTAGAGGCGAACAGTTTAACTTTCGTCCTCGATTCTTTGAAGGGACTGATCTTTCTCTCTACGCGGTTTCGAACAAACGTGGCATCTCCATAAACCAAATCTGAACCTAGCAGGTCATTGGCTTTATATTGATCGATAAGCCATGATGCATTGAACGACCGGAGGATAATACTCTTTCTCCCCAGTACCATACCGATTTTAGCGGAATGCCGGAAAAGTTTTAACGCTTGGGGCAGCTCATTCATGGCAGAATAGACAGACCCGAGCTCAAAAAGGGCATCGGCCATGATCTGCTCAGAGGCCATCTGATGTTTTTTGGCCAATAAAATAATATCGTTTATTTTTTTTTCAGCCAGCTCATAATCCAATATTTTTTTGTATATTTTCGCGATAAGGAGCCCGGCCTGCATCCGTTCTTTCTGCATCTTTTTTCTTTTGAGAACCGGTTCCAAAGATAAAGTGTTTTTCATGGTCTGACCTGTAATGTTCATTGCAAACTGAAACTCACACATTTCCAAACGGGCTCGGAGCAGTCCGTTTTCGTTATCGAGTCGATTGCAAATTTCGATCGCTTCATCGAGGTGGAATTGAATACTTTGGTCGACAAAACCGATCAATCGATTTGTGCGGCTAAAATTAATCAAAGCGTGGGCATAAATCATCGCTGCGGCATCATCCGATGGGTTTGCCTTGGAGTTTTCATAAGAGACCTCTTTTTCGAGGGCGGTGTAACTCTTCGCCTGCCCGTATCTTTGAAGCGATAGATTGACTTTGCTCAAAAGAGAATAAATTTCGCCTAAAAATTTGGATAATGACGGTTCGGCGAGGGCAATTTCAAGGGCGTCTTTCAAATAGGATTCCGCATCAAAGTAGTTGCATTGCGCCTTATGAACATATCCTAAAGAAAGAAAAGTTTTTAGTTTCCACCGCAAATAAACCGGTTCGGTCAGGTTCTCAAACGCGCTCAGGGTTTCATCGAGCAATTGTTCGGATCGAGGGAAGTAACCGGATTTTTGCAGAAAAAGATTGCGATACCACTTGAGAACAGCGGACAGAAGCGGGTCGTCCGGAAGCGGGGCGGACTGTTTTTCAAACTGAGAAAGGGCATCAAGAATCTTCTTTTTTGAATCCGTCAAATCAAAGGACTGGAAAATATCCTCGATCTTTTTGACCTCGTTTTCGAACTGGGAAGTTTTAATCATGGCGCCTCCTGTTCGCCCTTTGCCAAAGGCGGGCCTTCATAAAATCAAGGGTGTGAAATTTGCGTATATTATCATTAAATTGTTTTGAATGTAAAGATTGAATCTCAATAGTGACACAAAATCGAACAGGTATTCGCTTAAAGGAGGGACTTTTCAAAACAGGTCTATGATCCGCTTTTACTCAAAGGTTGCGCTGAAAGGGACCCCTTTCACAATTTTGTCTGCGCTGAAGACGGCAGACCCCTGTTTTACATGAACCGGAAAAGAAAAGTCCGGAATTCCGATCCAAAAGGTTTCCAGGGCATGCCAGGGCGACCATCCTTTTTCTTTCAGCCTGTATCCGCCGGTCATCATAAGACTGAGCAGGGCGGATCGCCCGTCAAAGACCGAAATGGCACGCAGTTCGGTGGTCTTTTTCGCCGGAACCCATACGGACTCCTGAAGAATGACCGTATCGAGATCAAATTCGTCGAATCCAACGGTGAACTTCATCTCCTCCATCATTACCGCAAATTCGTTGGGGTTCTTTATTTTAAAGATGAACGCCAATGCAAGGGGAGCACCGTAGTTTCCTGCTTTTCCCTTGCTCGGGTTTACTTTAGCCGAAAAGTACCACCATCCCCAGTATTTGTGCACCTCCACATGCTTAAGCGTTATCACAGGGTCCTTAAAGTTTTTCTCAGTCGGTCTTGACATCATACCGGCACAGCCGGCCAGAAATATGGCGATTGCGACTGCCCATATCCCTGGTCGGAAAATTGATTTTTTTTTCATTATTTGTCTTTCTTATTACTCAAGTTTCCCACTCGCCATCTACCGGAACGAAGCTCTGAATTTTCAGCATTACCAGCCAAGCCATTCCTTGGCCCACTTATCCGGCCACCGGTTTTTTAGATCGACCACTTCTAAAACCTGGAATTTTGCGTCTTTAATTTCATAGATCGTTACCTTTCCGGCAATTCGATGATCCGTGTCAGTATAGGTGAGGGGCGGCACCCTCAGGCCGATGTCATGGCTGCTAAAGGTTTCAAACCCTTTTTTCAATATGCCCGGACCGGTGAGATCACCGGCCTTATCTGCCCGCTTCATCGCCTCCCAAAGGGCGAGAACGTTGGCCCAGGCCCGGATCGACCAAATAAGCCGTTTTTCGATCGGCACCCCGGGGCTGTATTTCTCGGCGAATTCCACCACCGTGCCCATCATCGGGACATCATCGCCAAAAAAAGCGTTTGTTGTAACACCCATAACGCCTTCTGCCGCCTTACCAGCCAGCCGGGGCAGATTCTCATCAAAACCCCAGCTGTTGACAATATGGTTTGCGTCGAGCTCCAAGGCGTAGGCATCGCGCAGTGTGGCAGAAACAGAGAGGGTCGTGTTGCCGTGCCAGACAAGATCCGTCTTAAAATCCTTCATGGCCAACACCTGCATTTTATTATCGATGGCAGACAGATCCACGTGCTGGTCAGGACCGATTTCAAAGCCGAGTATTTTCGCTTGATCCTTTATCGCCCGGATCGGGGCGCTGCAATAGGGGTGACCGAATTCATAGCTGGCCACAAAACGGGGTTTGCGCTTTCCAAAATCCGGGTGTTTTGGCCAGTTTTTATCAAACCATGCGGTAATTGCCGCCCGTGCGTTGGTTGAATAATCGGTTGCAGCAAAAAGATTAAAAGGGGTTTTTTCCGGATTCGTAAGATGCGCGGCATGAAACGCAGATAGATAGGGCATTTTATCCTGGGTAATTATCGAAGAAAGCGCATCCGTGTCATTGCTTTCCCAGCCGAGAACGGCGGCAACCCTCAGCCGCTTTAAAAGTTTGTACTTTGCAAGGGCCTCGGGTATCCGGTAGCCGTAATCAAATTGATAGAGTTTGACCTTTTTGCCATTGATGCCACCTTTGTCATTAATATAATGTATAGCCTCCCCGATACCAAGGGCGTAGTCCCTGCCAATATCCGAGGTCCCTCCTGTTACATCGACCAGGGAACCGATTCTTATTGCCGCAGTTCCGGTCACCGGCGAAAACCCTATCACAAGCAATAATGTAATTAAAATTGCAGATCGTTTCGACCTTGGAATTAAAAAATTCATTATTGTCCACCTTCATTGGCAATGGAGCGCCCGGGATCTAATTTGATATTGGTTATCGACGGGTGACTATTTGCGAGTATCGTTTTGCTCCATACGCACATAAACGACCAAAAGAAAAAATAAAAATTGTCTTGGAGGAGAATGTTTTCTCGTTAGATTTTATATGGATCAGAGAATAACCACTTTTTTGACTGCTCTGACAATTTCTTCCGGATCATCCATCACCTGGAGGATCTCAAAATCATTAGGTGAGATCATTTTTTCATTCACCAGCAGACGGGATTCGATCCAACTCTTGAGTCCGCCCCAATAATCGGTACCGACCATGATGACGGAGAGGGGTTTGATTCTTTGGGTTTGAATAAGCGTCACCGATTCAAAAAGCTCATCCAGGGTGCCAAACCCACCGGGCATGATAATATAGGCGGCGGCATATTTGATGAACATCACCTTGCGGATGAAAAAATAATTGAATTCGAGCTTGATATTTGAATAGGGATTTGGCTTTTGTTCGAAGGGAAGGACAATGTTCAGGCCGATGGATTGACCACCTGCCTCTGCAGCACCTTTGTTTGCCGCCTCCATGACACCGCCGCCGCCCCCGGTGATCACAGCAAATTTGCTTTTTACAAAAAGGGCGGCTATCCTTTCGGCTTTTTGATAAATCGGGTCGTCCGGTTTTATCCTGGCCGAACCGAAGATGCTGACCGCCGGGCCGATATCATGGAGGTTCTCAACCCCTTCGACGAACTCTCCCATGATTTTGAACAAACGCCATGATTCACCCATCCGGAGATCATCGATGAGAAACTGCTTTTCCATATCAGAAATACCGTATCCTGCTTTTCTTTAAAAGATTAGAGATATACATCCTTACAACCCGGGGCTGCCATGGACCTTTATTTTGGCATACAGCCAAAAATATTCAGACCCCTCAGTAGCTACCATTGAACCCGATGGTCACCTGATTCCCTTCCACAATTACCGGCACTTGACGCTTTCCTTCAGTGTGTGCCAGCATGGTGCTCAATTTTTCAGAATCGGAATGTACATCAATGTATTCAACCTCCTTTCCCTCCTTGGCATAGGCTTCACGAGCCGCAACCGTATAGGGTCAGGCGTCCTTTCCAAAAATCAATATTTTTTCCGACATCTTTTTTTCCTCCGTTTTGTTTTTTGTGGGTTGAAAAAATAATTTCTTGCAATATCAGTAGATTGCAATTTTTTTGTTAAAAAAGTTTCTAACAACTATTTTCAATCTTGTCAATGCTTTCAGATTGACATATATTAGTCATAATGACAAGAAAACAGATCCTTTTAAGGTGGTTTTCATGGCAGCGTCTTTCAATGCGCGTTCTAGGAAAGTTTTGATTCAGAATGAGCTCGGTCTTCATGCAAGGGTGGCGGCCGGCATCGCAAAGGTTGCACAGCTTGCGAATTCAAATGTATGGATGATAAAAGGGAGAGACAAGGTCGATGCAGCCAGTGTCATCGATATTCTGACTCTCGCCTGTCCGAAAGGTTCAACTGTTACCTTGACAATTGACGATGGATCGGACATGAAAATTTTAAACCGCATCGTAGAAATGATGGAAAGGGGATTTGAGGGATAATCCTACATGTCAACTAAAGATACCAGCGAAATAAGACTCAGTGGCATCGGCGGCTCCCCCGGAATTTGCATCGGTAAGGCCTATCTGGTCGATAGGGAGGGCGTGGAGGTTGTTGAAAAATACCATATCGGCAAAAAGTATCTGCAAAAAGAGAAAAATCGTTTTAAAGCCGCTGTTAAAAAAGCGATGGATGAACTCCACGTCATTATTGAAAACACGCCTGAAATTTACCGCCAGCCGGCCAGCATTCTTGAAACCCATGTGGTGCTCCTGAAAGACAAGATGCTTTATGGAAAAACCATAGAGACCATCGAAGAAGAACAGGTCAATGCGGAATGGGCCCTTCGAAAGGTGGTGGCGAATGTCAAAACCATATTCAGGAATATGGAGGACGCCTATCTGAAGGAACGGGTAACGGATGTTGTCCATGTGTCCGACCGGATCCTGCGAAATCTGGTGGGGGCAAAACAGGTGGATATCGAGAATATCGACAAGCGGGTGATACTTGTTGCCAACGATTTATCCCCGGCAGAAACCAGTCAGATCAATTTGGAACGCATAAAGGGATTCGTAACCGACCGCGGTGGTCGATCCTCCCATACCAGCATCATTGCTCGAACACTTGAGATCCCGGCGGTTCAGGGGGTTGACAGCGCCACCCGCACCATTGCCAATGACGACCTGATCATTGTGGATGGTACCAGCGGATCTGTCATCGTTCATCCCACGAAACAGACCCTGGCCGATTTCAATGCGCGAAATGCAAAATATGAGGCCCATAAGGTGGTTCTGCTAGAGGGGAGCCAGCTTCCGGCTGAGACGGTTGATGGTTTTCACGTGCCGGTCATGGGGAATATAGAACTTCCGGAGGAGGTTTTTTCTGCCATCGATCATGGTGGCGACGGCATCGGCCTTTACCGAACCGAGTTTCAATATTTAAGCCGCAGAACATTTCCGGGTGAGGAAGAGCTTTTTGAAAAATACAAAGATGTCGTAAAGGTCATGGCACCAAAACCGGTGATCATTCGAACCCTGGACATCAACGGGGATATGGCAGTGTCGAATTCGCCAGATTCCATTGAGAGAAACCCTGCCCTTGGACTTCGTGCCATCCGATACTGTCTGAAGAATCCCGATGTTTTTATAACCCAGCTCCGGGCCATTTTAAGAGCCGCTTCCTTTGGAAATGTCAGGATTCTGTTTCCGATGATATCGAGCAGTGATGAACTGTGCGAGGCAAAACAGATCTTAAACCAGGCAGCTGATTCGCTTGAAAAGGAGGGGGTTGCCTTTGATCGGGACATTGAAATCGGAATCCTGATCGAAGTCCCATCTGCGGTGGTCATGGCGGATGTGATGGCAAAGGAGGTCGATTTTTTCAGCATCGGCACCAACGATTTGATCCAGTATTCATTTGCGATCGACAGGGAAAACAGACATGTATCCCATCTCTATCGCCCGCTTCACCCGGCAATTATTCGAATGATCAAACAGGTTTCCGATGTGGCCGACGACAACGGTATCAAAACCTTCATGTGTGGTGAGATGGCGGGTGACCCCCTCCATATACCGATACTGCTCGGGTTGGGAATGGATGAACTGAGCATGAATCCCCAGGCGATTCCGGCGGTTAAGCGGATGATAAGATCGTTGTCCATCCAGGATAACCAGATGTTTATCAAAAAAGTTCTAAAGCAGACCAGCGCCGCCGATACAATGAAACTGGTCCAGGATGCCTACGGCGATATTCTCTCTGAAAAGGTATTTGTGGAGTAAAACCGCCCCATCCTCTGCTTGACAGTCTATCCGGTCAAATCAAAAGGGCACATCGTGGAAAAAACGCATAAAAAGATTGTATCTGAAAACAGAAAAGCCCGGTATAACTATTTTATAGAAGATACCTACGAAGCGGGGCTGGTCCTTTTGGGGACCGAGGTCAAATCTCTCCGTCTGGGCCGTGCACATCTCAAAGATTCCTATGCCAGGCTGAAAAAGGGCGAACTCTATGTTTATCAGATGCACATCGGGGCATACCCATTTGCATATCATGGAAACCACGACCCTCTGAGGCCGAGAAAGCTGCTGATGCATAAAGGTGAGATCAAAAAGCTCTATGGCAAAATCAATGAAAGGGGTTTTTCCCTGGTCCCTTTAAGGATCTATTTTATAGACGGAAAAGCCAAGATCACCCTGGCCCTCGCCAAGGGAAAACGGAAATATGACAAACGGGAGGCCATCCGGCGTCGGGATGAAAAAAGGGACCTGGAGAGAACAAAGAAAGACTATTAACCCTAGAACATCCATGGGTTACCCTTCCCAAATTTTATTCCCCAAAAATACCGGTTTGTTTGAACTTGACAAACAGAAGATTTTGGCTTAATGTCACTAGAGAATACTCCTAAATGCTCTTTTTCATACATGTCTGCATGCCTTCCATAATGGGGGCGAAATGGCTTCGACGGGGATAAAGAAGCTTTGGCTGCATACCGAGCTTCCTACCAGCTCGTAAAACCGGTGGGAACCTAAAATAATCGCAGACGATTATGAATACGCTTTAGCCGCTTAAGGCTAACGCTCTGCCGGATTTTCCCTGCAAATCCTGCGAGAGCGTCGCTAGCAGGGTAACCGGCTCTCATTTCCTGATACCGGGTCGGTGAAATTTTTTCAGGATAGCCTTTCAAATATCCCGCCTGAAGGAGACTTGAATGGGCGAATTTCAAAGTTCAGGATAAGTATGTAGATGCCTGAGTGGAATGTTTCCGGACGCGGGTTCGACTCCCGCCGCCTCCACCATTTTTTCTTAATAATATCAAATAGTTAACTTTGAAAATCCACAAAAAAAGGGCAGCCGGTTTTCACTGGCTGCCCTTTTCTGTTGGATGGATCGTATGAGTAGTCTTATCTTAGAAGTTGTTATAAAACCGCTATATTTTCAATCGGTTTTCTTCTTCTTTCTCCTGTCCGTACCGCTTCTTCTGTATTTTTGGCTTCTTCTTTCAGGGCCATTATAAGAAGATGCCCCGCCATTTCTTCGATCTGCACCGGAGTGTCTCTCTTTTCCGCTTCTCTTTTCATCCATTTTCGATCTCCTTTTCTCTAATTTTAAAACAATCGGTTATTTTCAATACGTTTCAAAAAGGCGGCCCCAGTCTGTATCTTTCATCATCTTGACTCTTTTCTTTCCAATAAACGGATACCAGTAAACATCGTGATACAATCTGGACGCTACATAGGACCAGGGAACCAAGAAGGTCTGAAGTAGGTGTTTTTCCAGCATTTTCAGCCGGCCGTGGTAAAGCATATGCTGTCCCCGGCTGGCAAAGGTGCTCTGACCGGTCTGGAAACCAAAGTTTACGTCCGTGATGTCCTCACCGACCACGTCGATCTCGGCAGGATCGCCCACCCCCAAATCCCGTTCATGGGCCAGCCGGATAAATTTTAATGAAAGCGGATCAAACCCCATCATCTTTGCCGCAATGGCATCTATTGCCACCGGGTCTGCCCCGGCCAGCATGTAGTTCTTTTCCACAGGGACCATACACCTCGGTCCGGGACCGTCACCCGCGATTGTCCCGTCCATCACGGCAAACATGCCGGAGTGTATCTCTTTTTGAATCATCAGCAGGTCCACCAGGGTCTCATCGATAACACTGTGGGTCCAATGTCTTTTTTCGTTCAAAAGGCCCCCGAAGGCATTTTTCATGACACCGGTCATGTTTGTAAACACATGGGTCTTCATGGTCGGAAGATGCAGGATGTTGTCTCCAATAAACCGCTTGGGAATTTTGATGCCTTTGGGGAAAATTTTATCGAGAACCAGAAATTTCCCTCTGGGTTCATACCGGATCCATTCCTGGTCCTCATACAGATGAATATTTTCCAATCCATATTTTTCAACAACCGGTTTGTGTTTATTGTTGATTTCTCCCTTTTTGGCAGAAACCACCACGGTCCGGTTGTGGCATGCGTAGATGCGTCCTGGTGCATATCCGTCCTGCAGCATCGTCCGAATGACCCCCTCAAGCTGCCAGGGGG
>DRHF01000138.1 GCA_011049715.1 Desulfobacterales bacterium | reverse complement strand
CGGGAACCATTTTTTGGGGATCTTTCACATGCATATAGAGATATCCCGGACGCAGTCGACTACCGACGGAACTGAGATTCGGTCCAACAGCACCCCCATCTTTTCCGATTTGATGGCACGCAAGGCAGCCCTTTTTCCTGAAAAGCGCTTTACCCTCTTCGGCATTCACATCTGCCAGCCTTTTTTCCATTTCAAAATCGTCGGGAATATCACGGGTTACAAGAACTGTCCTGATATAGTTGATAATGATATTTACTTCATCTTCAGAAAAATAACCCCTAATCATGCCAATTTCGCCGCCCAGTTTAAACATCGGCATTTGTTTGAGCATGGGGCGTATAATGTCGGGATTATTCAGGAATTCTCTCAGCCATTCGATTTTAACCTTACTTCCCTCAAAGGTTAAATCAGGTGCAAAACCGCCACCCACACCGTTTATTGTGTGACAAGTTAGACACTTGATGTCTTCCTCTATCTTTGCAAAATCACCTGTTGGTTTGTAACCCGACGGTATATCAAGCACCTTATACCGCAGCGGGACCTCCTCGGCAGTAAATCCAAGGAGCATTGTCGATAGACCATCGATCTCTTTTTCGTTAAAGCCAAAATCCGGCATCAACAAATCGTCTCTGAAAACCCTTGGTGATTCCAGTTTCGTTTTTAAATATGACTCCCTATCCTTAACTTTATCAGCTACCTTCCCCATATCAAATCTCTCAAAAGGCTTTGATCCAATAGATGAGATCTCTGCTCCAATCTTATTGACCACATCCTTCTTTTTCAGATAGGGTCCGATCCTGACAGCTTTTTCCATCCCTTTAATGTCATGGCAACCAAAACAACCATACTTTTCAATAAGACGTGCACCCCGCTCCAGATGCTGCTCGCCGATCGGTTCCTTTTCTTTGAGCTTTTGATCCTCAATATCCCAGTCAACAAACTCGCTCATAATATATTCGGAAAGTGCGTCGATCTCTTCATCGGTAAATCTAAATCTTGGCATTCGGGTCTTTGGGAAATACTCCTGCGGCTTCTTAAGCCATTTTTTAAGCCATTCGATTCTGACCTTACTGCCAACCTTTGTTAAATCAGGTGCATAGATATTCTTAAATGCGCCGCCCTTATTCTGCGCCGGATGACAAATACTGCATCTCGACTGCCTGAAAATGATTTTTCCCTTATCACTCAGGTCCCAATCAGGCTCTTTAGCAGGAGTATCAACCCGATCGTCAACATTTAGTTTAAAAAGATAATCTGCGATCGCCCTGGCTTCCTCATCACTAAAGCCAAATTTTGGCATCCGCGCTGTGGGAAATACGCTTTTAGGATCCTTGAGCCAATTCACTTCCCATGTGTAGTTTACCTTTGTCCCTATACCTGAAAGAACAGGTCCGATCTTTGGCATATTCTCATATCCCGCTATTTTGTGGCAGCCATAGCACCCTTTTCGCTCAAGTGTCCCTATCCCAAATGAGACGGTCTCAGCCCCCCTTAGCCCCTTGACTTTCTCGTGACAGAGTATGCAGCTGGCCTGAACAGGATCGCCTCTTAACATGGGGTAATCCCAATATTTAACATCTCCATGCCCCTTCATTACAGACGATGTCGCCCTCCCTTGCCCCCTGTGACAAGGGGTGCATCCAAATTGCGAAATTTCATGATCCCCCAGGAATATCTCCCTCCCCGGGTGTGTTGTAAAGGGTTCAATGGAGGACACCTTTCTGCTTTGATCTATACCAATATGGCATGACGTGCATCTATCCGTGCGATCAAGGTCGGGTATGTGAATCTGTTTAATCTCAACCTTTTGATTTGAAAAAGAAGCGATCTGTTTCTTTAGATTATCTGTCCTCGATGTAAAGTCATTCATCTTCCTCGTAAGTTCATCGACCGGGGATGTCATCTTTGAAAGTTTTGTTTTGTAGGTCCTTTTTTTGGATTCAAGCTGTGTTATCCTTTTATCCAATAGAGCAATCTCTTTATTAAGTTCATCCAGTGTCCGTTTGTCTTTTGCCTTACTGTGCTTAATATAATCATATTCTGCCTTGAGATAGCTTGATCGAAGCTTTTGAAAATTATGGCGAACCGTTTTGAGTTCCGCAGAAACATTGCCCAATTCTTTCCCGGCCTTTTTATATTCTGTTTGAACTGCAGGCGATTCAAATTCAACTTTTGCTTTCGCTAAAGCGCTTTTAAGATCATTGTATCCTTTCTGGGTACTGTCACTTGAAAATTCCGCATTGCTCTGCTCCAGCTCTTTTTCAAGCTGCACAACGGCTAACTTATGATATTTCTTTTGATAATCCTTCCAGGGGCGAAGGGTTTTTGTCTCCCACCAAATTAGCCATATGGAGGTAATTATCAATAGTGAAACAGCAATGAAAAAATATAATGCGTAAGATTTTTCTGTTTCTTTTTTTTTCATCTAAAAACCTAAAATTCGCACTCTATCCCTTTACACCTCAAGAAAGAGAGAATTGGGGGGTTAAGGGAAGGTAATGACCTTTTGTCAGCCAAAGGGGTTTAATGCCTCATATGTTGAACCACGGGGTCACCCATATATATTTAATATGAAACATCAATCGAAGGAATATCTTAATAGGTAACCCGATCATGATCAGTAGAAGTCCCGCAACGATGAGATATCGTATCGGACCAAGCTCTTTAAAGAATTTGCCACCACGTTTTTGCGAGTAAATATACGGAATAATTATCCCAACAGCAAAATATCCAAGGGTGACCAATCCCCCTATCGCAGATCCGGCAAAAGTACGGGAGTCAATACCAAAGATCTGTGATAGATCTATATTTATCTCGGTTGTGACAATGTGAGGATCCCACTCCTGCCACGGCCAGAACCATACCCAGCCCGGTCCCCTCATAAAAACCCCTATAACGATCAATGTTATCCATAGGGCAAGAAAACCAAAAGTATATATTGATATTGCAAATTTTCTCTCACGCCATGTATAATATCCGTTGCCTTTGGGATTTATATCTATATAGGGGATAATGCAGAGCCCGATGATAATGAAAGTGGGTAGGACAACTCCCGCTATCCAAGGATCGAAATAGACCAGCATCTCCTGCAATCCCAAAAAATACCATGGTGCTTTTCCAGGATTGGGTGTACGGGTTGCATTGGCTAATTCCTCCAGTGGCGCATCAAGCACAATAGACCATATAGTAAGAAGTACGATTACAATTATTGCAACCAGGAATTCTATCCGCACAAGATACGGCCATGAATGTATTTTATCCGCACCATCCGCCTTTTTTTCAGGCGATGGGGTCTGATCAATCTCCCTGCTTCTTCGTCTATCACCCGAGATAGCATAGTAAAATGCTAAAATAGTAAAAAACAGCACCATTATTATCATGATGACGATTGCCACATTATCCGGTTTGCTTATGATCGCAATAAAATTCTTCATCGGGGTCCTGATATCCCTCCGTCTCTCCTAATGCGCCAGAAATGCACGATTATTAACACAGAAGCAACAATAGGCAACGCAATACAGTGCCATATGTAGGCTCGAAGCAACGCATTACCGCCCACCGTAGACCCTCCAAGCAATGCAAACCTGATATCATTGTATGCCGTCATGCCAAGCTCAGGACCCAAGGGACCTTCATGCCCCAGAAGCGGGGTTGCTCGCGCCATGTTTGTGCCGACTGTAATTGCCCAGAATCCCAGTTGATCCCATGGCAATAAATAACCCGTGAAGCTCAGGAGCAGCGTAAGCACCAGAAGGAAAACCCCGATCACCCAGCTAAACTCCCTGGGCGGTTTATAGGATCCGGTCATAAATACCCGGAGCATATGTAGCATAATAGTGATGACCATAAGATGGGCTGCCCATCTATGGATATTTCGCAGGTACATTCCAAAGGGAACGGTAAACTCCAGATCCTTCATGTCCAGATATGCATCTCGGGTATTGGGGTGATAATAGAACATAAGCAAGACGCCGGAGATGGTAAGGATCAGGAAAAGCAGAAATGTTATGCCCCCCATACCCCACGTAAATCCCAGTTTTACCGCACCTTGCCTTACCTTTATCGGATGAAGATGCATAAACACATTGCCGCGTATGGCAAGCATCCTGTTCTTAGGGGTATCCTCATAGTCTCTACGAAAGATCGATTTACCGACCTGAGTCTGCCTGAACTTATCAAAAAGTTCCTTTATCATCATTGCTGCCTTATTATACTTTTAAGATGCTCTGGGGGTAAAGCTCATCCGGGTCTTTACCTGCCACACTCCTGTAAACAATACTCTTATTCACAAGAATCTGCCCATCATCTGCAAGTGTTATCTTGTATCTATCCAGTGGTCGAGGTGCGGGGCCTTCAACATTTAAGCCATTTCGCAAAAATCCACTCCCATGACATGGACATTTAAACTTGTTCCTTGACTCTATCCAGTTCGGCGTGCATCCCAGATGGGTACAGACTGTTTTTATGGCAATCAGGCTATCTTCCTCATCCCTGATAATCCACACACCATTTTTGTCCTTAAACCTTGTATCAACCGTCCCGGGCAGAAACTCCGAAGGTTTGCCTATCTTAACCCTTGTCGGCGGCTCAAACAGAACCCTTGGGAAAAAAAACCTCGCAAATATCACGGTACTACCCAGAGACAATGCTGTTAACCCGCTCCACCCGGCTTTTACAAAAAATTTTCTTCGAGAATTGTTTTTCGGTTCGTCTTGCGGCTGTTTCTTTTCGTTCTTATCCATTATCTTTTCAATTCAATTTTTATCTCTGTTGTTTTCCCTGCTTCGACAGTGATCTTCTGTTCATATGGACGCTTTTTCTCATGCCATGTCTTGAGCGTATATTGCCCGGGGGGAATGTTACCCATGGTGAATTTTCCGTCATTTTCTGTTTTAGCGAAATATGGGTTGTGCAATACAACGATATACGCAGACATCTCTGCATGAACATTACAGGCTAACGCAACCTCTCCTTCTTTGTCGAAGGTTTCTTGTTTAATTACATCTTTGCCATATGTGCCAAGGTTAAATTTTTTCGCCTTTGCCGGACTGTAAATATTATGCTTCACGTTATCGTTATTAGCAAAATCCACTGTTGTACCGACAACAACAGGAAGAACATGGGGCATGAATATAAGATTCTTCTGATCTATCTTGGGATGATTTTGACCCGGTTTAAATGTTCCCGGAACATCTGTTAGATACACCACAACATCCGCTGACCGGCGTGCACGAAATATTTTGACTTCACCGCTAATCGAACCGGTATTTTCACCAGCAAAAACCGGGACTGCAATCAAAATAGAAAATATCAGACAGTATAAACTTTTAAACATTCGGCCCTCCTTTTAGAATACAAAATCCAAACATAAAGCTATTGAGCTATCCACGCTCATCTTTCACCCAGTTGATACGAGTAGGTTGATAGATTATTGGCTTATATCCCATAAAAGCAAGTTCATGTGCACAGGCAAGCCCTTAAGCTGCTGAGTCAGCAATTGAAACCGGTTTGGCTGTATCCGAAAATCTCGGAACGAAAAACGGCGTAAATTCAAATCACTCCCCCATGGACCCCTTCGAACAGGAGAATCTTATGCCGGATTTACCTGTGAAATTAGATCAATCAAAAAAAGACATCTTTCTGTTTTCCATGACAATTTGCTCTATGGCACCGATTTTCGAGTTTCGTTTAGGCTGCCAATGAATCTGCCACAATGTGGCACTTTTAATTAACTGAATAAATTTAGTCAAGTATTTTTTTCAATAAATAATTTTTACGGAATCAACATGTGATGAACTCGTAAAAAGTCATTTGCGAACGACTTTGAGCATTTTGGGATAAAGCGTTTTGTTAGGTGGTACGTTAAGAATTTCAAGCTGTTTGAGGAGGTTACGACGAGTTCTTGAAATTTAGTATCACCTATCTAAACGCCCCAAAATGGTCATTTAGAGAGCAATATGGTCTTTTTACGAGTTCATCAACATGTAAAGTTTAAATTTTTACATCCACCCAGTTGATACGATAGGTTGATAGATTATTGGCTTATATTCCATAAAAGCAAGTTCATTCATGTGCACAGGCAAGCCCTTCAGCTGCTGAGTCAGCAATTGAAACCGGTATGGCTGTATCCGAGAATCTCGGAACGAAAAAGGCGTAAATTCAAATCACTCCCCCATGGACCCCTTCGAACAGGAGATCCTTATGCCGGATTTACCTGTGAAATTAGATCAATCAAAAAAAGACATCTTTCTGTTTTCCATAACAATTTTCTCTATTGCACCGATTTTCGAATTTCGTTTAGGCTACCAATGAATCTGCCACAATGTGGCACTTTTAATTAACTGAATAAATTTAGTCAAGTATTTTTTTCAATAAACAATTTTTACGGAATCAACATGTAAAGTTTAAATTTTTGCATCTATCCGATATCTAAACTTGGGTTTCGGATCTGTAAGTTTACCAATCGCTGCGAGCGTTTATCAGGCGGGCGTTAGCGCGAATCAATAAAATTCAGCGTGTGACTGAAAGATTTTGGGATGTTCAGGGGTGTTTTTCGATGGATAAAATCTTCTTAGGCATTGATATTTTTAACTCAAATCGGTAAGCTATTGGGTTGACCTTTAGCGGGATTAGACATAGTTCCTCCTTGGAGGTTTGATAGCGATTTAGAAAGGAGGAACCATGTCAGATTATGGAAGTTTGGCTCATTCAAAATGGGATTGTAAATACCACATTGTTTTTATCCCCAAATATCGAAAATAGCAACTGTTTGATCGAATACAAAGATATTTGGGCCCAGTATTTCATGAATTGTCAAGGCAGAAGGACAGTAAGATTCTTGAAGGGCACATGATGAACGGCCATGTTCACATGTGTATATCGATTCCTCCAAAGCATTCGGTCGCGCAGGTAATCGGTTATATAAAGGGAAAAAGCGCAATTGCAGTTGCACGACAATTTGGTGGAAAGAGAAGAAATTTTAATGGTGAAAAGTTATGGGCTCGTGGATATGCGGTTTCCACAGTGGGTTTCGAATTGGAGGAAGTGAAAAAGTATATCAAAAATCAGACCGACCGTGACAAAGACGACGATGATGATGGCAATTTTTAAGGTGTAACCCCAATGGCAGCCTTTGAGCCTGCTCACAGCTTTTTACTTGATACCGTCCTTACATAGGCAATCACGTCCACAATGTCTTGATCGCCTAATCCGACACCATCTTTACCAAAAGCCGCCATAGGGGTTCCTTTTCTTCCGTCACGCACTGTTATGGCCAAAAATTCCGAATTTGCCTTTTCCTGTACAACCGGATTTCTTAGGTTAAGTCCGACGCCTCCTTGCCCTTTTTCACCATGGCAGCTCATACAGCGAATTCTATACAATTCTTCACCATACTTTACATCGCTTTTAAATCTTGTAAATCCAAAGGGTTCAGGTTTTTCATCCGGTCTTTCCCTGGTTATATATTTAATAATTCTGTCAATATCCTCATCTGAGACCCCTGCCGCATCGAATTTCCATGACGTCATCTGCGTGCCCGCCCGTCCTTCTGATATCACCGTTTTCAGAAACCTGCCATCGGCAACCTTTAAAAAGGCGGGGTTCATGATTGCAGGAATCGTGCTCTTAAATACATCATCATAGACACTATCTTTACCTGTCGTATGACAGGCAATACAATACTCCTTATATAATGACTCTTCTTTGTTTTTGGAAAGGGCCTCCGGACTCATTCCTTGTATGCGCCTGTACTTTTTGGGGATCTCTTCCGAACGAACAGATAACACATAGTTGGTTAAAAGATCCGACTCCTCATCTGTAAGATCGGCAAGCATCTTACTGTCAAGGACGATATTCCGGGGGTCATCAAAGTGTTCTTTCATCCATTCGTAGATGGTCTTTTCACCTTCCACATGCCGCATGGGGAAATAGGCCACAGGTTGTGAGCCGATGCCATCGAGGGTCTTGCCAAGAACGCCGCCCACTCCAGCAAGCTTATGACAGCCCTTGCAACCCCTTTCTCTAAACAATCTCTCCCCCTTTACAACTTTCTCTCCCCCTTTGTCCTTTAACATCTCAAAGTCATGGCATTGGGCGCAGGAACTTTGAATAAACTCAAAGGGTATCAAAGGCCGGTCCCAGTGAGTACCGCGCCCCACGCCATGGGCCTCTCGCGCGTTTGTGGCCCGTCCCTGCCCATTATGACAAACTGTGCACCCAAACCTGTCCGGGGAATGGTCCTTCAGAAAATTGTCGCTGTGCGTCTTAAAGGGCTGTTTTGCATCGGTCGTTAACGGATTATCAACACCCAGATGACAGTTTGTGCAACGTTCAACCCTTTTAAGGCCGCCCAGATATATCTGTTGAATCCCTATGTCTAGTGTTCTGGCTTTATCTTTTGACGCATTGTCTTTGGCATTTTTGATCAGTATCTCTTTATACTCGCTCTGATAGCCCCGCCATTCGGGCGAAACCTCTTTATACCCGGCAAGCCCCATTATAATCAAAAGAACCACTCCCGATAGCAATGATAAGCATAAGTAAAATGTCTTATACATTTTCCCCTCTTTCTTATTTCTAATTTGAGCAGGTGAGCTCATCGCCCCTTACACCGCTATAGGGCTCTCTTACCATCTCCCTATCAAAAAGAGAGACGTCCAGCATATACCTTTCACATTCAATATTCAGGACGAGTTGCAGTATTGCTGCGAGCCCCTTGAAAAAATCACCTTCCGAAAGGCTGCAAACCTGTTGACAATAAAAAAAAGTCCATTTGGCAAGATGCTCCTTAAAAAACTTCATCCTTGCATCTTGAACGATCCTTAAGTTTTCATCCTGCTTCAGTTCCCTAGCGTACACTGCTTTCCATGTAAGGATTGCCATGAATTCAAGCTCAATGGATATATGGTCCAGTGCCTCTTTATTCCTTATGTCCTCTTTAACGTCAAATCCAAAAGCCGCATAAAAACCGGCAATGTCAGCCAGTTCAAAGGGCTTTCTTGAAACCTTCTCTGACATGTATTCCGTCTCATATGGAGAAATTTTTCTTCCGGTGTCAAAGATAGAGAGATAATCGGCTCTGATCTCTTCAATCTTTTGTTGGTATTTAGAAAGGTTTTTTTTAAAATTGTCCACCCTTGTAGATATCGCATCTTCGAGGAAGCCTTCGACTGTCATGATATGTTTATCAATCGTTGCCCAGTTTCTCTCTTCAGGATATGCGAGTCCCAGGGAGAGTATCTTATAAATATATATTAAGCTCTCCATTACTTTTCAACCTCCACCTCGGCCCATGCCGGGCTCACGGCCTTTCTACCCGCGGATTCCATACGGGATCCCTCCCATACGGCAAAGGCCACGGGCATCTTTTCGCCCGGCTTGAATTGAACGCTTTCGGAATCCTTAACCGTTAAAGGTCTCCTGAATATGACCGTCCATTCACCATTCTCCCACCTGGCATCTCCTGAGGTGTTCTCAATATTTTTAAAAGTAATAGTGCCGGGCCCTGTTGCAGACAATTCCGCTATTATCCCTTTAATAGGAAATGACAGAGGATTTTTCGCCGCTTTGCCGGGAATAAATATATCCTTTTCCGCCTGTGTCTTCTCGGTCCCCTTTCCTTTGACAGGATAATCGAAGGTATAGATGTCAGTGGTCATGTTAGGATAGGCACTTTTCGTTGTCTGGAAGCCGTCTCTCAGATCCTTGCTTCTCCATGCCTTCCAGTACAATATATGTACGGGTTTTTTCTCTTCCCCCATAAAATACTCGGGAAGCTCTTCCTTGTTTACCGGGAACTGAAGGGCCGCACCGTCAGAGAAGTTCATCAATCCTATACTGTCATCCTTTGTTTCATCCTTCCAGGCGAGCCTGAATGATATATGTTTGCCGTTATGAATGGACTGAACGAAGATTTCCTTCACGCCCACTTCTACGGGTTTAGGCACTTCAAGAAACTGCGCTTGAAGCGGATGCCTGTATGGCTTTATGCCTTTCCATGCCTCAGTATCGAGGCCGACCTTGCTGACATCCATATCCACACGATGGGAGACAATTTCCACAAACCTCCGTCGTTCAGCATGGGCGGAAGGAATAAATACCAGCAAACAAAAAAGGAAACATATTGTTTTTTTAACCATTCTTAACCTCGCTGCCCAATCTCAGGGTGTATTGAGCCTGTATGCCTTAAGATTTTTATCGAAAACATCCCTTACATAGATCGGCTCTGTTACGGGGACGCTTATGATTTCCCTGCCTTTTTCGTCAAACCCGTATGCATGCTCTTTATCAACTTTGAATGAATGCAGGATCTTTTCAAAACTGCCAAAAAGTACAAGAAGGCCTTTTAATGTCTGATCATCTCTGATATTTTTGTAGGTCTCCACTGCTTTGCCGACACCGGGCCCGAACATCTGCTCTTGAAAGCTGATCGGCACATGGATGGGTGGTATAAAGTAGATGTTAGGCTCAAGACCGAATTGCGGGTAAAGGGGAAGCGCCAGTTTTTTCTCATGGATGAGGTAGTCGACGGGATTATCCTTCCTGGAATTATCCGGTGTCGATACAAACCCGGTCAGCCTGATCTTACCGATACAGTTTGTCACACATTGGGGCATCTCGCCCTGTTCTATCTTAGGGTAGCAGCCTACACATTTTTCACTTATTCTGGTTTCCACATTAAACATGGATTTCTTATAAGGGCATGACCGGACGCATTCTCTGTATCCTCGGCATCTTGATTGATCTATAAGGACGATACCGTCTTCAGGCCTTTTGTATATGGCCTTTCTGGGGCAGGCTGCAAGACAGGCCGGGTATGTGCAATGGGCGCATGTCCTCGGTAGATAAAACATCCATATCCGATGAGGCAATGTCGCAATCCAGTCTCCCCTGTTGACCATCCCGGATATCTCATCCTCTCCGATATTAGGGTAGGCCCAGTCTTCATCTTCAGATATATGCTGAAGTATCTTTTCATCCTTTTCCGCAGCCTCGAACAGTGTCTTGCCAAAGTACTTATCCCCTCTCCATTCCTGGGCCTTCAGTTTTGACAGGATACCGAGATCCCAGGCTACAGGATAACCCCCATAGGGCTTTGTTTCGACATTATTCCAGAACATATATTCCTGGCCTTTGCCGGAAGTCCATGTCGTCTTACAGGCCAGGGAGCAGGTCTGGCAGGCTATGCACTTATTCAGGTCAAAGATCATGGCCCATTGTTTTTTCGGTCTGCTTTGAGGGTATACATATGATACCCTCCTCTTGAGCTGCCAGTTAAATACTTTTCGCATTTCCATGCCCTATCGTCTCCCTTATTTTTTAATCCTTATGAATCCGCCCTTCAGGAAAGCTTTCATCTTTCTGTCTTCATATGTGGGCCTGATGTTTTTGTTTACAGGGGCCCATTTCCCTTTACCGCCCATCCCTCCGTCTTCCGCCCTGGTAATCTTTACAAACGCCTCTCTTGGCGCCCCGTTCGTACAGTGGATATCGGGAGCGAACCCTTTCCCTATGGTTTGGCCAAACATATTTTTTCGCACCAGGGAATCCGTCATCAGGGTAGGCCGCAACCAGGCCCTGGTGGTGCTCTGGTGGCTCCCGTAGCGGAACATGGCCTGGTAGTTGGTCTCGGGATTTTTCGCCAGACCGTCTTTTCTATTCTCATGTCCCTTCACGCTTCCAATTGTGGCGCAAAAGTTGTTGTGCCACATTCTGGTTACCTTTCTGGGCGTCCCGGGATAGTATCGGGCCCTGCAAAGCAGTCTTGACACCTTATAGTTGCGGTCGCTCTCCTTCCAATTTTTATAGGGGCGATCCGCTGGATCGGCATCAATGTATATGTAGTCCCCGTCTTCGACCCCCATCTCCTTAGCGTCAAGGGGATTGATATCCAGATACATCTCCATGACAAAGGGAGCTCGCTTGTCTCTTCTGTATACATCACCGAAAGGCCCGAACCACACAGCCACCATGTCCGTGTCGGCCGGGGTCGTATGAACGGCATGACGGGATTTCGGGGTATGCATGATAAACTTGTATTCCGTGTCTTTCATGAGGGGATGTTTTGTTGCGAGCAATTCATCCACAGTGAGCTGGACATTTCTCACCTGTCTTGTCTCCGTGGAGAGATCATCACTAGAAAAACCCCAGTCTTCAGGCTTTTTGGGACGGATCGCAGGATGTGTTTTCCCCACGATTACATTCGGCTCATGAAAGGTCGAATCAATGGCCTCACGATATACAATCATATTTTCGCCATGGTCCTGCCATTCCTTTTCATAACGATAGAACTCGAGCCTTCCCGATTTTGTATGAAAGGGCTGGCCTTCCTGAATCTGCTCATAACTTGAGGTGCGCGGGTAGGTTCTGCAATTCATCAGGGCAGGCTTCCCATGTAGTGCATCCTTTTCAAGCTTTTCCATCTTATAACCTACAAGATTCGCAGACTCGTCAATGATACGCTGTGCATAGACAGTCATTTTGTTCTCATTGAAAAACTTCCAATAATCGTCATAACGTTTATCATTCATGATTTTGCCCAAGGCATGGGAAATCCCCGCAAGGACAGCCACATTGGATCTCGTATCAAAGACGCGGGGCAAAGGGGTTCTCGGGTAGACCTGAACAAAAGGATTGGTGCAGGAGGCGGTAAAGTCGGGTTGTTTAAACTCTGCGGGTGCGTCAACGCCCCACACAATATCCGCATATTCGCAAGATGCCGTCCACCAGTAGTCTGCAACGGTTATCAACTCGAACTTGGGTAGCGTATTAAAAACAACATCATAATGCCCTTTGGCATTTCCTATAATGGAGTTGGAATTGGTAAGAAGCATAGCCTTGGAAGGGGTATTCATATGGGTTTTTCCTGTAAAGAGATGTCCCCCTATCCTGAGCGGCCGGTCACCATAGTTATAATAATGGGCAGACTCGTATTTTAAAAATTTCCTCTTCTTGATCTTCTTTTTCGGGTCCAACTGTATATTAAAGGGATCTTCAACCACGTAAACACCCATCCCTCCAATCAAAGCGGCCCGGTAATTCCCCGCATAACTTCCCACATTGCCGCCAAAATGGCCGAGGTTCCGGGTCAAGGTGGCCAGAAACATGATGGAGCGGTCCTTGAGGTCCGCGTTGAAATACTGGTTTGACCCCATGCCGGTGGCAAAAAGAGTCTGTTCCTTATTTGCGGCTATCTGTCTTGCGAGGGAGACGATGGCCTCCTTTGGCGCCCAGGTAACCCTGGAAGCCTGTTCAGGAGTAAAATTTTCGTCAATATATTCCTTCATCAGGTCAAATACCGGCCGAACTTGTACTTTCTCTCCATTAATGGTTGTCACTTCAAATTGACCGGTAAGGGCAGGGTCATAAGTAAATTGTTCTCCAAAATCATCCCTACCTACAGCAACAGGGCCGTTTTTTTGAGAATCCCACACCACATAGTCCCCCCACTCCTTAAGCAGATTTTCCGGGATATATTGCTCTCCCTGCTCTTTCACAGGGGGGACTTTTGTCTCTTTTGTTATGATTTTAGTATTTCGCTTTGGGACTTTATTCTTATATCCCGGGATAATATCCGGGGGACGTAAAAAGTCCAGGTTGTCCGATCTTACAAGAAAAGGCAGGTCCGTTCTTTGTTTAATGTGGGTCTCATCGTACAGTTTCTCCTTGATGATGACCTGAGAACAACTAAGAGCCAGGGCCGGGTCTGTTGCGGGCCTTATGACGATGACTTCATCAGAGCGACAAGCAGTTGAAGGATACTCCACCGTGATGGAGATTACTTTCGTCCCTTTAAGCCTCGCTTCGGTTAACCAGTGGGCATCGGGCATTTTTGTGGAAATCCAGTTCATCCCCCATGCCAGGATAAGTTTTGCTCTTTCCGCAGAAAAGAGCTCGAACTCGTTGGTCTGGACGCCCGTGACCATGGGATGCCCCGGCGGAAGGTCGGTATGCCAGGTGTAGCTGTCCCATCCCCGGGCGCCTAGAAGCTGCTCACGGGGAACCTTCCGTATGCCTTCGTCCAAAAGGGCAAGCATATTGGCAAATCTATAATATCCGAAGATCCGGGTCGCGCCCAAAAAGGCCATTCCCCCCCTGGACTTAATCGTCTGGGTCCCTGCTTTGTGCAAGGTCTCTACCATAGCGGGATCGTATCCCTGTTTAAGGAGGTATTCACTCCCCCTATCTTCTGAATATGTGGCGACGATATTATGGAGCGTCTTAGCGGCCAATTCATATGCCTCTTCCCAAGGAAGTTTTAACCACTTGTCATCTCCGCGATTGAAATATTTCTCTGGGGGCTTTGCGGTTTCAGTGTCTCTTGGGAATCCGGCCTCAACCCAGTCTTTAAAACCCTTTCTGACCATGGCGCCCTTGATTCTCCGGTCACCGTAAATCCTCCTGACAAGTCCTACTCCCTTCTGGCAGATTCGCGGATCCCAACGATGAGATGCCTTATTACCGTAAAGATCCGTCGCTTCCCCATATCTGTATGAAGGGCTGATTCTTGTTATCACACCGTTTTTGACATGTGCTTTTAAAAGACAATTGTGCGTATCATTCGGCGCACAAAGAAAATGGAACTGGCTGTCGTATGTGTAAACATTCCTATATACCTTTTCCCAATCTCTATCAGGATAGGTCAAAAGAGGGTTGTCTGCAGCGTCAGCTGTTTTGGGTTTCAGGAAATTAAGCAGATGAAGTTCGGTCCCTGAAAGCAATATGCCGGTTCCTGTGCCGGCCGTGATTGACAGGAATTTTCTTCTAGAAATCTTTCCCATACTCTCTTTCCCCATGTTTGTCTTTTTATCATCTTGCATTCACGTCCCCCTATTTAATGTATAGGCCACTGGCTTTTTGACCAGTAGAATTCCCAGTTCGGCCCTCTGAGTTCAGTACCCATATATGTAAAAATCAGGTAGCTGATCAGAAACAGCGTGAACATGGCGATGGCCCCGTTCCTTGTAGAGCCTGTTTTGTTGATGATAAATATAGACCATAGAACCACAAAACCCACCCAGATGGTGCCGGGGTTTATGATGACAATTATCAATTGAGGTATATCGGGCCACCAGTTTCTGAACCAACCCAGGTTGACCACAAAGGCGAGCATGCCGATTAACACCGCCGCGCCCAGTAAAAGCGAGGTCAATGCCACCAGACGTCCCTGGCCGTTTGAGAACCAGATGCCCACGTCCCTTTGTTCCCTGTCAAGATAGGGAATTAGGGCGAGGCCCAAAAGGGCGACCGTAGGAAGTCCGATACCGCCCATAAAGGCGGAATACGAGACCAGTTCCTGCAGGCCCAAAAAATACCAGGGGGCCTTGGCAGGGTTTTCAGGAATAAGCGGGTTGGCAAGCTCTTTTAAAGGGGCGTCTATATAAAAGGCGTAGACGATTACAGCGGCAAGACACAGCATAAAAACCGCCACTTCAGCCCGAAGTAGATGTGGCCAACTCATCACCGTATTTTCCGTATCGATGTCCACAGCAGGCGTCTTGCTTTTGACCAGGGCCATGAGGCCGTAACTTTTGACCGATGGGAGACTCCGCGCAGAAGCGGGAGATGATTTTTTAGGGCTAAAATTATCAGGAACGGTTAGCCCGCCATCTTTCCTGATTCTCCAAAAATGGACGCCCATAAAGGTGGTCAAGATGGCTGGAAGAAGCATGATATGAAAGAAGTAAACCCGTACCAGGGTTGCCTGACCCGGTGTCGTACCGCCGATAAAAAGTTCTTTCTGAAACGCACCGATATCAAATAGCCCGGTTATGCCCAGGATATCGGTTATCTCCTTTGGGGACTGGGCGATATTTGAACCGATTACCAGGGCCCAGTACGAAAGTTGGTCCCAGGGAAGGAGATATCCGGTGAAATTCAATATGAACGTAAGGATTAAAAGTATCATTCCGATAATCCAGTTGAATTCTCTCCCCTTTTTGTAGGAGCTGGTGTAAAAGACCCTTGCCATGTGAAGCAATACCGCAATGATCATCCCCTCGCCGGCCCATTTATGCATATTTCTCAAAAGCTTTCCCATGAACACCACATAATTTATATCTTTCACGCTGTTATAGGCGGTCTCCACGGAGGGAGAGTAATAGATCATCAAAAGGGCGCCGGAAATAAAGGTTATGGCCAGCAGGTAGAATGAGATAAGACCTAAACCCAACGTGTACCCCGGCCTCAGCGTATTCAGATGGGTCTTGGCCCCCTGTACGTGGAGGAAAAAATTGTTTGCCATCACAGCGGCCCTGGACCGGTTCGATGTGGGCGGACCTTCCCTCAAAAAAGAACCCACCAATGCGTCCTTAATCGATATCAAGTTATTCTTGAATTCAATAAGACCCGAACGATTCGAATCACTCATTATGCCTCCTAAACCCTGAACGTTGTTCCCATTTTCACATCCTTGGCCGCATCAACTACCAGGGTGCCGTCTATATTCCGGCTTATTTTCAACCACGGCAGATTTCTTGGGGCAGGCCCGGCGATAACCTTGCCGTTTCGATCAAACTTTGAGCCGTGACAAGGGCAATCAAAACCGGTCCCGGTAAGTGAAACCAGGCATCCCAGATGCGTGCACACCCTGGAAATGGCATGAAGCCCCTCATTTTCGGAAAAAATGAAGACGTTTTTATCCTCCATGGTTTTGACAATCCCAATGGGAAAATTTTCCGGTTTGCCGATTTTAAACCTTTTTGACTCCTCATAATAGACATTCGGCTTTGTAAATCTCAAAATCCCACCGAGGGAAGCCAGAAACGACAGGATTACAGCGCCCATAGAGGCCAGACTCAGAAAACCCCGTCTGGACATGTCCCCTTCATCCGGCGTTTTATCAAACATCGACCCATTCCTCCTTAAATGTAAATTTTTCCATGGTTATGGCACCTACCGGGCATCTTTCGGCACATAACCCGCAGCGAATACAGATGGTTTCATCTTTGATAATCGCTCCCCCTTGTGAAAGGGGCTGATCGCTGTAATAATTTTTCAAAAGGTGTTCAAAATCATCGTTTCCCTGGAGACTGTCCAGCGACACTAGTTTCAGACAGTTCTCCGGGCACACATCTGCGCATCCGCCGCACAGAATACACTTTTCACTGTCAAAAATCGTGTTCACCGCACAATTAAGGCACCGGCCGGCCTGGCGAATGCTTTGAATTTCAGTAAATCCTTTTTCAACAATCAGGTTCATCGTCTTCTTGCGCTCCTCAGGCGGCAGAGCCGGCACGCCTTCCCGCTTTACATTTTCATACCCGCGTTCGCGCTTGAAATTCTTGATTTCAGAATGTGCCGCCGTGGTTTTTGAGGAAATCTCCTTTTTGTTCAGATAGGAATAGATTCTACGTGCAGCTTTTTTCCCGCTGGCAATGGCGTCAATCATGAACCTGGGTCCGTGTGCCACATCGCCGGCTGCAAAAACACCTTCGGCCTCTGTCTCGGTAAATGAGGGGGAGAGTTTCAGTTGTCCGCCCTCATTTAAGGCGATATCATCGGAATCAATAAAGCTTAAATCCGTGGCTTGCCCGATGGTAAGAAAAATTTTGTAAGAATCTAAATCCATGACTTGCGTTTCATCAAACTTTGGAGCAAATTTTTTATTTTCATCAAAAACTGACAAACATCGGATAAACCGCACCCCGCAAGCATCACCATTCTCATCGATCATGATCTCTTTGGGACCCCATGAATTGTACCTTATGATTCCTTCTTCCTCACCCTCTTCAATTTCGCTTGTATCCGCAGGCATCTCCTCAAGGGATTCAAGACATACCAAATGGACTTCTTTAACTCCTTTTTGACGAAGTGCGGTTCGCGATACATCATATTCGGTCTGGCGAACCAGTGTTCGGGCGACATCATAGGCTACATTGCCACCGCCGATAACAATGACCTTGTCCCCGAGTTCCGTTTGCTGGCCAAGGGCGACGTCCCGCAAAAATTCCACCCCGCCTGTAACTCCGGGGGCATCGACATTGGGAATAGGGATCTTCCTTGATCTTTTTGCACCCACTGCAATGAGGACCGCCCCATGCCTGGAACGCAACTCAGTCAAAGTGACATCTTTGCCTACTTCGATATCGCAGATAATTTCCGTGCCCATTGCTTTTATAACCTCAACCTCGGCTTTAATAAGGCTGCGCGGTATCCTGTACTCAGGAACCCCTAAATAAAGCATGCCTGCAGAAACCGGTTCCATTTCGTAAATGATCGGTTTAATACCCATCAGGCAAAGATCGTGGGCAGCTGCCAGTCCGGCAGGTCCTGAACCAATAATTCCAACAGAGGGCGCATCTTCAGCGAGAGCCACCCACGGGAATTGTTTGAGGAATAATTTAATATCTTCCAAATCTTCGCATTCATCTTCCTCCATTGAACGGAACTGCTCAATCGCCTTTAAAGGGTTCTTATCGTATTTTCCGGATTCGACCCCGAATTTTTTTGTTGCAAACCCTTTCAGTTCTCGAATGGAAACAGGTTCGTCCAAGTCTCTCCTTCGACATGCCTCCTCACAGGGAGCGCCACAAATTCTGCCGCAGATCGAAGCCAGTGGATTGGGTCCGCGTGCAATTAAATACGCTTTTTCAATTTCCTCATCGGAAATCGCACACACATAACCCCTTGCATCCGTGTGAACCGGACAGGCATACTGACATTTAATTTGCTTTTTCCAATAATCGAGGTCCGGAATTTCAACGGAGAATCGGTCTTTCTTCATTTTGTCTCCAGCTCTGTTTTCGTATTGTTATTACGTAAATATATAAAATTGTTAAAGTGATTCGATGGGGTTCCCAGAGTCTATCCCCTGGGAATAATTTCTAAAAATTAAGATTTTAAAATATAAAGTAATCGATGAGAGATAAAATTGACCCAAGTCAAATTGTGATCTTTAAATATACCAAACGCGCCTGCCGTGTGCGCTGCCTACCCAATCTTTTTTCTGTCTGAAGTGACACTACTAGTAGCACATCTGGTAACTGCGATCCATATCGATTTTCAGACCCATTTCAGTCACCAAAAGATATGGTCCTGGTTTTTTGGGATTCGAAGTTTCTTTGAAACGTCTCCACCGGAGGATCAGGCACGTGGCACTGCCGGCAATTTCCCCGCAAAGCATGCTTCACCCGAATTGCCGCCACCGTGCCCGGACCCACATGGCAGGCAATACAATTGCCTCTCATCTGAAGATCGTGCGGGATGGGGGGCGGGGCCCCGGGCAGGTAAGATCTGCCCAAACGAGGAGGTGGGATGCTCATCCAGTTGTTGCCGACAAACAGTTTGTCTGTTACCGTTCTAACGTGGCACTGCCTGCAATATACCTGTTCCGGATGGGGTGTTACCGGTGTAATTCTTTTTAATGTTTCTGTCCAGCCGCCCCTGGCATGACACGCAAGACACTCAAGTTCCTCTCCACCATGTGCCTCGACCGGGTGGGGGATCTGGGGTGGTGATCCCGGATACTGTCTACGGGAGTAGTATTCACCGAGGGTCCGTTCCGCAACCGCCGCTTCAATCTCTTTCGGTTTGTAGGAGAAGGCTGAAAGCGCAATTAATGGCAACGCAAAGACGCAAATCCCGGCAAAAACAAGGAAAAATTTCCCCACTTTCTGACCAGGCTTTCCAATCATGCTCTCTCTAGTTTTACCGCACATTTTTTATAATCCGGTTGCTTGGATATGGGGCAAAAAGCATCCAAAGTGACCTCGTTGATTAAATATTTTTCGTCAAAGAAAGGGACGAAAACCATTCCTTTTGGCGGTCGACCCCGGCCGTTTATGCTCGCCGTCATCACTATGGAACCCCTCCTGGAAGTAATTTTGACCTTGCTCCCGTTGGTGATACCCAAACGGGCCGCATCGTTGGGATGGATTTCCGCATAGGATGAAGGAACCGCCCGGTGCAGAATTGGAATACGCCGGGTCATGGAGCCGGTATGCCAGTGTTCCAAGACCCGGCCGGTATTGAGCCAAAAAGGGAATTCGCTATCGGGCGATTCGGCCGGGGGTTCATAGGGCCTCAGCCAAATCCATGCCCTGTGATCCGGTTTGCCGTAAAAATCGAAACCGTCACTTGGGGTAATTGGTTTGGCAGCCGGATCATATTTTGAATTAAATCGCCATTTTGTCTCCATTCCGTTGACATAGGGCCATTGAACTCCTGATCGTGCTCTTAGCTCTTTGTAAGGTGCCATCCTGTGCTTGGGGGTATCATGGAAACGGATATACTCGTTCCAGATATCCTCGATGTAGGTTTCCCGGCTCCATGGGAACTGCTTTTTAAACCCCAGCCTCCTGGCAACTTCAATGAGTTGCCATG
>DRHF01000137.1 GCA_011049715.1 Desulfobacterales bacterium | reverse complement strand
GAACCTTCCGAGGCCTTGTTTTCAAGCGTCTTAAGACGAATGACCCGGTTATTATATTTACAGACCGGCCGAGTTCCGGTTTTACACCCGCTTTGACCTGAGTTTGAGCCGCCGACCGATTCAATATCCTGCTCGGCGCTCGGGGTTAAATATATATGGCCTCATTAGTAACTCGATTAGGGTTATAGGATATGCGGACATGATTGATGTGCTCGAATTTGAATTCATGAGAAATGCCTTGCTCGCCGGACTTTTAGTCAGTGTGATCTGCGGCATTATCGGGACACTTGTTGTTGTCAACCGTCTTGTTTTTCTTTCCGGCGGTATTGCACACGCTGCTTTTGGCGGAATCGGTCTTTCCTTTTTTTTGGGTTTACCCGTCATGGCGGTCACTTTGTGCTTTTCCTTTGTGGTCGCACTGATATTGGCCGGGGTTACATTGAAAGCCAAACACCGATCTGATACAATCGTGGGGGTTCTATGGGCGGTGGGAATGGCGTTGGGCGTCATTTTTTTGGATTTGACGCCCGGGTATAATGTGGACTTGATGAGCTATCTTTTCGGCAGCATCCTTATGGTGACTTATTTTGACCTTCTGGTGATGGTGGTGGTCGCTGCCATGGTGCTTTTGATAACGGGTTACTATTATCAAGACTTTTTGGCCATGTCCTATGATGAAGAGTTTGCCCGATTGAGAAACGTTCCGGTAAAACCGCTCTACTTTCTCCTTGTCTGTATGATTGCCCTTTCTGTAGTCGTGATCATACGCGTGGTGGGTCTCATTCTGATTATTGCCCTCTTGACAATTCCACCCTATATTGCTGAAAAATATGCGACATCCCTTCGCACGATGATGTTTTTTTCTGCGTTGTTGAGCTGTCTGTTTGCTTCCTCAGGTCTCTTGCTGTCCTATTTTTTAAATGTAACTTCCGGGGCAGCCATTATCATGGTTGCGGCTGCAGGGTTTTTTATTTCTCTACTTTTAGACCGCTTGTTTACTCGGCGGGCATCGATGATTTCGGTTTCCATGGACAATTAACATATTGATTTCATCTTAATAAACGTTATGATAAATGTTAAAATGAAAGATATTACCTACAGACTGATATTGAGCTCTTTTTTTATCGGTATTTTATCTTCCTGTGTTTTACTTGAAGCGGAAAGGGAGGCACCCGGAAACGACGATAACCTTCTGGCGGCAACCATTCAGGTTTACCGGGGGCCATTAAATCACCTCTCAGCGGTCCGGCGCGGCACTTGCCCCATGTACCCGTCCTGTTCGGTCTACAGCAAGCAAGCGATCCAAAAACATGGTATGATTATCGGCTGGATGATGACGACGGATCGTTTGATGCGATGCGGGCGAGACGAAATGAAGTTATCGCCACAGATTTTTATCAACGGCAGATCGCTCTATTACGATCCGGTTGAAGTGAACGATTATTGGTGGAATGAAAAGTGACAGTTTGGAAAAAAAGAGAGGTTTTTTTCGGGGATTAAGCCCGGGTCAGGGCCTCTTGCAGTTTGCATTCGTCCAAGCAGGTTTTGCAATCTTCCCGGTTTTGTTTTTCGTTTGAGCAGTAATTTAAAAAGGCTTGCACCCAATCGCCACCGGTTCTTGGACAGTTGTCTATAAATTCGATGAAGCGTATGAGTGTGTCAACCGATGCCTTATCCATGGCATGTTCCATGCGACAGGCGGTGGCTTCCGCCTTCCCGGCGTCGATCTGTAATACCCTGAAAAGGAAATCCTTTAATACATCGTGCCGCCGGGTAATCTCTTTGGCAATTGTTGAACCCTTGTGGGTTAAAGTGACAAAACTGTATGGTTCGTAATTGATCAGGCCTTTTTCTCCCAGGCTTTTTAGTGCGCCGGTCACCGTTCCGCGTTTCACCCCCATTTTTTCAGCAATGTCCCTTGTACGGGCAACCTTATGGGTCTTTTCCAGATCCAAAATTGTTTCTAAATAGTCCTCTAAACTTTCTGAGAGTCCTATATTTTTTTCAGTCATATTTCCTCCGAAATTCTATCAATATATCTGATATCCAAGCTTACACTTAAAGTCAACACAAATAAATTTAGGGATACCAAACATTTTAGTTGACAACTTATAAAGTTTGGATTACCGAACTATTCGCTTAATATTTAATTCTTATTATATCAAGGAGTTTTATACGGATGACTCGATTAATGATGCGAAAAATGAAGGACAATCAAATAGGAACCATTTCTGCCATAAAGATCGGTGGTGAACTTGGGCGGCGTATTCGTGATATGGGCCTTATACCGGGAAGATCCGTCAAGGTTCAGGGCAGGGCACCCCTATATGACCCTATCGCGTTAAGGATCATGGGATTTACGTTAACCCTTCGAAACAATGAGGCAGATTTTATTGAGGTGGAAACGGAATAGAAGTGGCACCAACAATCGCCCTTGCCGGAAATCCCAACTCCGGTAAAACGACCCTTTTTAATGAACTGACCGGCTCTCGCCAGCATGTGGGTAATTATCCGGGGGTTACAGTTGAAAAAAAAGAGGGAACTTTTGTGGACAACGGATGCCGGATGTCTGTTGTCGACCTTCCCGGGACCTATTCTCTGACAGCCTATTCTTTGGAAGAGGTGGTGGCCAGGGATTTTCTTGTTAATAAAAAACCTGAAGTTGTTATCGATATCGTTGACGCATCCAACCTGGAGCGGAACCTATACCTGGTTATCCAGTTTCTCGAGATGGGTCTTCCGGTTTGTATCGCCTTAAACATGGTGGATGTTGCCAAAACCCGGGGTATAGAAATTGATACGGAAAAACTTTCTGCCCTTTTGGGAATTCCCGTTATTCCAACGGTTGCTCGAACCGGCCTGGGAAAGAAAGACCTGATTGCCGCGGCCTGCCGAATGGTCGAGGAAGATAGAAAACAGCCGCTTCTTGAAATTTCTTATGGGGATGATCTGGATCGAGCACTTGTGAAGATGACGCCGGAAATCGAAACCCATCATTTCCTGACCGACACCTATCCCGCCCGTTGGGTTGCTTTAAAGTATTTGGAAAATGATGAACAGATTCTATCAAAGGGACATGAAAAGAATCCTGCTTTTGGTGAAAAGCTAGAAACGATCGTCAAGAAAGTATCGACCCATCTGGAAGCCACGGTAAATTCTTACCCGGAGGCCATGATTGCGGACCATCGATACGGTTATATCAATTTCGTCATCAAACAGGGAGTGGTCCACCGGCAGCATGACCAGAACAGGCTTTATACCTCTGATAAAATCGACAAAGTTGTGACCCATCGGTTTTTGGGTCCGATCCTTATGATTGCAGTATTGTTGGGGCTCTATCATTTTACGTTTACGTATGGTGAAATTCCGGTCGGCTGGTTCGAGCGTTTTTTCGGGTGGTTCGGGGATACGGCTTCTTTTTATCTTCCGGATGGACATTTAAAGTCTCTCTTTGTTGCAGGCGTGGTTGACGGTGTCGGTGGTGTCCTGGGTTTTGTGCCATTGATCATGTTCATGTTTTTCGGTATTTCGATTTTGGAGGATTCCGGGTACCTGGCACGGGTGGCGTTTATGCTGGACCGGGTGTTCAGCTTGTTTGGATTGCACGGCAGTTCGGTAATGGCGTTTATCGTATCCGGGGGCATTGCCGGCGGATGTGCTGTTCCCGGTGTCATGGCAACCCGGACCCTGAGATCGCCCCGGGAACGGCTGGCGACTTTGCTCACCGTGCCATTTATGAATTGCGGTGCAAAGCTACCGGTATTTGCGCTCTTGATAGCTGCCTTTTTTTCAGAAAACGAGGCCGTATTTATGCTCCTCATTACTATTGTTTCATGGGGGGGGGCGCTTCTAGTTGCCAAACTGCTCCGTCTCACCATCATCAGGGGCGAGCCGACCCCTTTTGTGATGGAACTCCCACCCTATCGTTTTCCAACCTTTAAAGGGCTGCTTATTCACACCTGGGAAAGAACCTGGCAATATATCAAAAAAGCGGGGACCATTATTCTGGGTGTTTCAATTATTTTATGGGCCATGATGACCTTCCCGGGTCTTCCTGAATCCAAACGCAGTGAATTTGCAAAACAGCGGGAAGCCATCATGGCTACCCTCCCGCCTTCCATTGCCCAACCGGACAAGTTGCCAGGTAAGGAGGCCGGACTTTCCGAGCTGGCAGCGATTGACGGGGCGGAAGCAGAAGCAAATTTGAAGAATTCAATTGCCGGTCGAATGGGAATTGCCCTGGAAAGCCTGACAAGATGGGCTGGTTTTGATTGGCGAACCAATATTGCTCTGGTCGGCGGGTTTGCAGCCAAAGAGGTCATTGTCTCAACGCTGGGAACGGCTTACAGCCTTGTGGAAACAGACGCGGCAAACAGCGGTTCTCTTTCTCAAACCCTCGCCAACTCTCCGAAATGGCGTCCCTTGGTGGCGCTGAGCCTGATGATATTTATTGTTTTTTACACCCCTTGTTTTGTCGCGGTTGTATCTATCTCCCGCGAATCGGGGTCATGGAAATGGGGTGTTTTTTCAATGGCGTTTAACACACTGTTGGCATTGATATTGGCCGTACTAATATTTCAAATTGGCCTGGCACTGGGATATTAAGGGAAATAACGATGGATAATTTGATAGTTACCCTGATCGTTGGTTTGGCTGTTGCATACATTTTCAAAACGTTTTATAAGAAATTTAAAAAGAGAAATGAGATGAGCTGCGGATGCTCGGTATGCGATGCCGGCAGCGAGACCTGTGAACCCTTACCTTTTGAGAAGGTAAAAAAAGAAGTTAAGGCGGCAGGGAATAAAACTTTAAATTGTGACCTGAAAAGGGATTAAAAAACACCGGGTCACCCATTCAATACCATGATGCATTTCGTTGTTCAGGAACATCATGCGCGGCACCTCCATTGGGATTTTCGCCTGGAAATCGCCGGTATTTTGAAGTCATGGAGCATTCCCAAAGGACCTTCCTTAAATCCCAGTGACAAAAGGCTCGCGGTCATGGTGGATGATCACCCCCTGTCATACCTTCACTTTGAAGGGATTATTCCCAAAGGTGAATACGGTGCTGGTTTAGTGGTTGTGTGGGATCAGGGGAGCTATTGCCTTATCGAACGAGGTGACCCGGTGAACGGACTGGAGAGCGGAAAGATCGCCATAGAACTTCAAGGCAAAATTTTGAGGGGAGGCTTTACTCTCGTCAAAATGAAGGGACGGGGTGAAAAGAACTGGCTTTTGATAAAGAAAAAGGATCAATACAGCGAGATGAAGTGGGCCATTGAGACGGCATTGACAAAGGAGAAGAAAAACAGCCTTTATGAAAAAGATCCACCCTGTAAATAAAGCAGATATCCAATTTCTTGATGCGGAAGCTCCTCTTTCTACACGTGGGTAAAACAGATAACCGGCAACAAAACTATTTTACTCAAGTTTCACACCTGATATTTTCAGGAAAGTCGCATCAGGCAAACACCAGATGCGGCACCGTGCCCCATTGGGGGTGCGAAACTTGACTATTTTCTATCTGTATCATGCAAAAAATACTTATCATTGTTGGAATCTTGCTGGTTATCGTCGGCTTGCTGTGGCCTTTGTTGACCGAAATACCCCTGGGACGATTACCAGGGGATATCATCGTCAACCGGCCGACCGTCAAAATATTTATCCCGATCACGACCATGGTTTTGGTCAGTATCATCATCTCTGTTTTACTATGGCTTTTTCGTAAATAACCCTGGGTGTTATCGTTTAATCTGTTTTTTTTGGGGAGGTGAAGCAATATGAGTACGATTGTCGATTTTACAATTTCTCCCCTGGACAAAGGAGAGAGTTTGAGTCCCTATGTGGCAAGGGCGGTGTCGATCATCAAAACCAGTGGTCTTTCGTATAAACTTGGCCCGATGGGGACAAGCATCGAAGGTGAAATGGATGAGATCATGTCTCTGATTCAAAGATGCTTTGAAGAGTTGAAGAAGGACTGCGGCAGGATTTTAATGACCATCAGGGCGGACTACCGGAAAGATTCTTCAGGTCGAATCAAAACAAAAGTTAGCGCTATCGAAGATAAAATATAACTTAAGTTTCGCACCTGTTATTTTGAGAAAAGCCACACCAGATGCGGCACCGTGCCCCATTTGGGGGTGCGAAACTTGAGAATATAATTTTCCTTACAGGAGGCTATGATGAATATAGAGGAAGCGGCAAAGAAAATCGTTTGGCTTGGACATGACTGTTTCAGAATCGATGGAGACAAGATCGTTTATTTTGATCCCTATCAAATTTCACCCGGGCCCAAAGCGGATCTGATCCTTGTCACCCACGAACATTTTGATCACTGTTCCCCGGGCGATATCGCCAAGATACAAAAGCCCGAAACGGTCATTGTTACAGAGAAAGACTCGGCTAAAAAACTCGAAGGCAATGTGAAGATTGTCAGGCCCGGGCAAACCATCGATGTTGACGAAATTAAGATTGAGGCAGTGCCAGCATATAACACAGACAAAACGTTTCATCCAAAAAAAAACGGATGGCTGGGGTTCATCGTGGAGATGGAGGGGGTCAGGATTTATCATGCAGGGGACACCGACTTTATCCCTGAGATGAATCAATTTGAGGTAGATATTGCACTTCTTCCGGTATCCGGGACTTATGTGATGACCGCCGTTGAAGCGATAGAGGCTGCCCTTGCCATTCGACCCAAACTCGCCATTCCGATGCATTACGGGGCGATTGTGGGCGGGGACCAGGATGCAAAAGATTTCAAAATTGCCCTGGAGGGAAAGGTTGAAGTCCTTGTATTGTAAAAAACAGGGCCCGTCCTTTGGTGCCGTATGATTGAATGTATGGCTATTCCAATTTGAATCGCACGGGGACCCTGACCCACATATCCACCGGTTTACCGGCTTTCATGCCGGGTTCAAACAGCCAGTCCTTCACAGATTTGGTTGCCGATTGGTCCAAAACCGGATACCCGCTGCTCTCGTACACCCTTAGATCACCGACCTTTCCGTTTCGAGTTACTTGAACATCAAGTATTACCAGCCCTTGATACCCTCTTTTTCTTGCAATTCGGGGATATTCAGGGGGCGAATTTTCCCGAAATAACGGCCGTGCCTGGCGCAGAATCACCCCGGTAGTTTGTTGGGTTTTTGGCAGGATCTTTTTTACCGGTTCGGCGATGGGCGGCGTAAATATATTCTGGATTTCAGGCCCTTTTGAAATCAGTGGCGTCGATATCGTTTCAATTTTATGGGACGCGGCCAGTGGTATTAATTTATTCGAGCCCCGGGGCATTTTTGAAATCAAAGGTGCTGATATCGGTTCAATTTTTCGAGGCTCGACAATCGGTTCGGGTCTTAAAATGGACTTGTGTAATGGAGGGGTTTTTAATCTGTCTAATTGCTTGAGTTCAAGAGAGGGTTGAGCTGTTTTAGGCGGGATGATCGGTTTTATCTTTATCTTGGGCGGAACAGATACAGCTTTTTTTATTTTGATTTTTTGTTTTTGTAAGATCGATTTTGTCTTCGGCACATACGGTTTGCGATAGGTCAGAGATAGCGTTATCGGACGGTGCTTGGGTTTTGGATGAGATGGTTTCTTCAGCCAGTTAAACTCCGTTCCTAAAAGAAGGGTATGTATCCCAATTGCCAGTATTCCGGAGAGGAACAACCGCTTCACAATTATTTATCCGCCTCTGCCTGAAGAGAAATCCGGCTGAGGCCGGCGGTTCGGATCTGATCGAGGACCCGAAACAGCTGCTGGTATTTAATTGTGTGGTCCGCAAAAAGCAAAACACCCGGCTCTATTTTTTCTTTTGCCCTTTCTGCCAGCACATTTGTGAGATTTTCAATTTGGACCTGTTCTTCATCAACATAAATGGTTCCGTCGCTTTTTATTGATACGGATACCAACAATTTTTTATCGATTTTTGCTGTAGAAGAGGTGGGAAGTACCACCGGTAATCCCCGGTGCACCGCCATGGAAAGCATTGCATAAATAAAAAAGACCAACAGAAGGAAAACGATGTCAATCAGGGGAAGCATTTCAATGCGAGCCCTTCGAGTGTCGGGACGATCGATTTTCATGCCGGCCCTCCCTCTTGTTCGCAGAATTTTTGGGTCAGTTTTTCGTAAACAATTTCTAAGCTGGTTGCATATTTTTCGATGGTGAGTACTGCATTTTCCACTGAGGAATTGAAGTAGTTGAAAGGAAAGACGGAAAGAATTGCGATGCCAAGGCCGGTGGCGGTTGTAATCAGCGCCTGTGCGATGCCTGAAGTGACCGCTTGGGGATGTTCGATACCCGTTGACCCGATGATATCAAAGGAAGTGATGATACCAAGAACCGTTCCAAAGATCCCCAGCAGCGGGGCCACCGTAATCATGGTATCGAGCACCCCGGTGTAACGGCGCATTCGTTTGATCTCCTCGGCTGCCGTTGATTCCATGGCCTTATTCATGGAAAACTCACGATGGAGAATGCCGCTGACAAGGATTTTTATAATATAATCTTTTGATCCGGCAACTTTAGTCTTTACATCCTCCCAATTCCCCTCCTGACACAGCCTTAATGTTTCATCCACCAGCGATTGATTCCGGTGAACGTAGATCAGGATCCAGAAAAAAAACCGCTCAATGACAACGGTCAGCGAGATGACTGAACATGCCAGGAGGGGATACATGACCGGCCCGCCCTTCACAAATATTTCGAACATAGCTGCTTCTCCTCAATGGTTTACGCCATTGTTGCAAAAGTTGAGGATGCCGCAGATCCGAGGCGTCCGAGGATGAAGCTGTACTTTTGTACCGCAAATCCTCGGTTACAAAGGAGATGTGGTATCCCTCCAGTGGCGGATCTTCGACCTCAGCTTTCCCAAAGGGTAAAAAATATGACAAATATGGTACTGTTTGTGGATGCCACCACTAGTGGATACCAGAAACTTAAGCCAATTTTCCCTAAACCGTTGTTGCTATTCTTTTTAAACCTCTCCCGGCATATTTTTTATGCAACTATGGGGTTTGTTCGGGCAGGGTAGATGCTGTTTTAATATGAAACCGATAGCCCAAAAAGAAAATTTATCCCCGGCGATGGGAAAAACGCCTTCTGGGTAGGGAAGCCACCCAGCACCCCATATTCCGAATATTCTTGATCCAATAAGTTGTTGAGATCCAGGGACAATTCCCACTTTTTCCAATTATATTTGATTTTGGCATTCAAAAGAAAATAATCATCCTGATAGCTAAAGCTATTTGAAAAATCGCTTTCAAAACGTTTTTCACCGACATAGGTTCCATTTGCCGCCAGTGTAAAGCCTCTTCCGAGAAAAAAGACAGAATCCAAAGCGATTTTGTGCTCCGGTACATTGGGCACCTCATTTCCTGAAAATTGACCGCCTCTTATTTCCGCATCGATAAAGGTATAACTCCCTTTAATCGTAATATTTTCAAACGTTTTTCCTAAAGATATTTCTATACCGTCCCGACGGGTTTCACCGTCCAGATTTTCGTTCAAAAACGAGGTGGGATTGAAAAAAATCTCGTCCTCTGTATCGATTCGAAAAACGTTTACCTTTGCATACAGGCTTTTGGTAAAATGGTGCCGGATACCCAATTCAAAATCATCGGAGGTTTGAGGCGCCAAATCGGTGTCGATAGTGTTTCTAAAAAAACTAAACAATTCATCGATGACAGGGTACCTGAAGCTCCGTGAAAAGCTGGCATATAGATGGGAATTTCCATAAAAGTTATAACTGATGCCGGCCGTGTATAAATCTTCATCGAAAGTTTTTTTATCTGGGGTACTCGGGTCAAACTTGAACTCTACCCGGTCATGCCTGTATCCACCGGAAACAGCGAGGCTGTCCAAAGGAAAGAACTCGTCATGGATATAGTACCCATAATTTTCCTTTTTTAATGTAAATCGACCGATGGTAGGAACACCTTGAAAAATCGAGATATTAAAAATATCTTCCTCGGCATTCGTAAAATCGAAACCAACGGTTAAACGATTCGCATAACCAAAAATCTTCTCTTTCAAAATTATTTGGGGTGATACAGCGACCGTATCAATTTTGGTATCACCCTCAAAGGTGCCGCCGGTAAAGGAGAAAAAAAACAGTGATTCTCTTTTGCGAAAGGAAAGATCCATCTGAAACAGGCTGTCTTCCAGAAAAAATATTTCAGGTTTTACCTTCACATAATAGTCTTCAATATCAGAAAAATCATCAGGAGATGTCGTGTCCTTCCTTGATATCCCCGATTCGAGCTCGCTCTCTGTCAATGCGCCCGGCATTCCCGTATCATCCTTGTGGTAACCGCCGCTTAAAGTGAGTTTAAATCTGTCATTGAAAAAATAACCAAGATTCGCACCGAGATCCTTGGCCTCGGTGTCACTGTTATCCCTGTAACCATCGGAGGTCAGATAACTACCGGATACGGCATAGGATAAATTGCCCTGGGATCCACTGACATAAGCATTGCCTTTGAAGGTATCATAACTGCCGCCAGAGACATTGGCGCCTGTTTGGAACTGATCCCCTTCCTTTGTTATGATGTTAATGACACCCCCTGAGGCATTGTCCCCATAAAGCACACTCCCCCTTCCACCCCAGAGAATCTCAATTCTTTTCACCCGGTCCAATGGAATGAGGGCCCAATCTGTTCCAGACAAATCGGCCTGGTTGATCCGCCGGCCGTCAACCAATACCAATGTGTTTGATTGTGCGGTTTCTCCAAAACCGCGTAGATCAACCCTGTAAGTCCGGCGGTTTCCCGCAATATCAGAAACATGAATACCGGCTTGGGTTCTCAATATATCCGGAATGTCACGGGCCGTAGAGTTTGCAATATCCGTATCTGTGATAACCGATACATTGGTGGGGATAAATGATACCTTTTCCTCATACCGTGTGGCGGTCACAATCACTTCCTGCATGGTGACCGGGTCAGTTTTGTCTGATTTAGAATCTTCATCCTCTGCCGACCGGACCGGTTCTGAAAGAACAAATAGACCCAGGATAATCAAAAGCGCTAAAAAATTTCTCTTCATTTCTTCCTCCTTTTTAATCTGGTAAAATTTTTTAGTCCGGGTCGGTTAAAAAAAAACCCGAACCGAAATAAATCGATCCGGGATTTCCCTTTTTTATCCTCACAGATCACCGGGTGACCTTCCGTCCACGAAGGCTTAACCCGTATGTTCAGGTAGGTCTTCTGACTCTCGAATCAACCGAATTTCTGCGCCTTCCCATCCGGATAAAACCAGTCAGTGGCAGTATTGCAGAATTCGTCCTCGATCACAGCGGCGGGCCCGTCCCAAGTTTAAGGAGTTCCCTTTTAAGCTCGATAGGAGCACCTGAACAATATCGCCAATTAATTTATTAAATTAAAATTTGTATGTCAAGAAAATTTTCAGGTATGATTGCCTGCTTTCTTGTCAGGATCTAACGCTTTTCGAGGCACCAGAGAGACCCTGGGGAATTTTCCCAAAGGACTCTCATCAACCAGCAGGGTACAACCGTACGTTTCTTCGAGTGTTTGATAGGTAAGGACGTTGTCCGGCTTTCCCAGCGTGACGATTTTCCCTTGTTTGAGAAGAAGCAGACGGTCACCATACATGGCCGCAAGGTTTACATCATGGGATACCATGACCACGGTGATCTGCTTTTGTTCTTTGAGCTCTTCCATCAAATCCATTATCTTCACCTGATGCGCAAGATCAAGTGAAGCGGTC
The DNA here is from genome assembly GCA_011049715.1 of Desulfobacterales bacterium. GTDB lineage: Bacteria > Desulfobacterota > Desulfobacteria > Desulfobacterales > UBA2156 > UBA2156. Next base: position 5,459 of record DRHF01000137.1, on the reverse strand, counting down.
GGCTCATCCAGGAGCATGATCTGTGGCTCTTGACAGATCGCCCTGGCAATAAAAACCCGTTGTCGCTCACCTCCGCTCAACTGATCCAGTTTCCGGTCTGCCAGGGATTCAACTTCGGTAAATACCATCGCCTTTCTTGCGATTTCGCGATCCGCTTTTTGTTCAAGCCCCAGCATTCCCAAATACGGCGAACGGCCCATCAGCACCACCTCACGTGTTGTAAATGGAAAATCAGCCTGCATCGTCTGGGGGACGAATGCGATGGTTCTGCCCAGGGCTTTGCGGGAATAGGTTTTAATCGGACGACCCATGACCTCAAGGAGGCCGTTTTGGACCTTCAATATGCCGGACATCGTTTTCATCAAGGTCGTTTTCCCGGAACCGTTGGGGCCGATGATGATAAAAAAGTCACCCTTTTGAATTGAAAATGAGAGGTTTTTTAAAATCGCCGTGTCACCGTAATTGTGAATCAGATTTTTTACCACAATCGCCATATTCATTTTCCGGACCGTTTTAGGAGAAAGATAAACATCGGTGCGCCGATCATGGCGGTAATTACACCTGCGGGCATTTCGCCCTGCTGTGGAAGAACCCTGGCCAATAGATCACAAATGATCATGTATGCGGCGCCGCCGATGATACAGCTTGGAACGAGTATGCGATGATCCGGACCCAAAAGAAGCCTGAGGAGGTGAGGAATCACCAGTCCCACAAAACCGAGTAGACCGACCTGACTGACCGTGGTGCTGACCATAAATGAAGTGGTGATAAGAAGTATAAGTGTCACTGCCCGGATATTTACCCCCAGGCTTTGCGCCATTTCTTTCCCCAAAAGGAGCAGATTCATTGAATGGGACTGCCAAAAGACGATGATAAAACAGGGAAAAATTAATCCAGCGAGTATGCCGACGTGCCGGATATCGAGCATGGAGAGATCGCCCATAAGCCAAAAAATGATGTTATGAAGCCGGGAATCCTGGGTCAGGGAAAGCAGGAACATGATGATTGCTGAGCAGAAAGCGTTGACCATTACGCCGGAAAGAAGGAGGGAATCTCTTTTCAGAATCGTCTGTCCGGACGACATGACGAGGATCATCAAAAGCGTCCCCGCGCTTCCGGCAAATGCAAAGAGACTGACGCCTATAAATCGGGAAAATCCCAACAAGATCCCCAGTATGGCACCCACCGCCGCTCCACCCGAGATGCCGAGTATATAAGGCTCGGCCAAGGGGTTTCTGAGGATAGCTTGAAATACAAGGCCGCCGAGAGAAAGAGTCGCCCCAACCAGACCGGCAAGAAGAACACGGGGAAAACGAAGCTGCCAGATAATCGTGCTCGCCATGGAGTCTGATGCTTCCCCTCCCAGCAGTGACTGCAAAACCGAACGTATTCCGCTTTTGGTAGATCCGACGGAAATCCCGAGGATCATGGCCAGAAGCAAAAAAAGGGACAGCAGGAACGAAACTACCATGAGACGTCGCAACAGAACCGGTGTATGGGTATTCACCGTTTTTCCTCAAAGAGTTCAGGGTGAATCAGCTTGACCAGAAGTTCGAGGCCATCGACCAGACGGGGTGTAGGGCGGTCGAAGAGATTGGAATCGACAACGAAAATACGGTTGCTTCGAACAGCTGGTATATCCGGCCATTTCCCCCAATCGGCTTTGATCTTATCGAACATCTTTTCTCTGGCCATGGAGGTGATGATGAATATCTCAGGCGAAAGGCCCAGGATCTGTTCCCTGGAAAAGCGCGGGTACGGGATCGGGCCTTCGCTAAGATTCCTTCCCCCTGCCAGAACAATGAGTTCGTGGATAAACGTACGGGTTCCAACCGCAACAATCGGGTTGATGCCGATCTGAAAAAAGACCCGGGGGCGATGTGTTGTTTTGGCGACCAGTGATTTTACGTGTTGAATCCTAGAATCCATCGACCTGACCAGACGGTTTGCCTTGCCGGTGGCGTTCAGAAGTTCACCGATTTTAACGACCGCCTGCATCACGGAAGTGAAATTTATGGGATTGACCGCATACACCGGTATTTTCAAAGATTCGAGCCTTTTGATCACTTCGATGGGGTTGCCGTCTTTAACAGCCAAACAGAGGTCCGGCTTTAAAGCAACGATTTTTTCCAGGTCCAGATGAACATACGAACCCACCTTGGGCAGCAACAAAGCGTCGGGGGGAAAATCACTAAATCGGGTCACGCCCTTTAACCGGTGCTCCTGCCCCAGTGCAAAGATGATTTCCGTGATGCTCGGCGCCATCGCAACAATTCGTTGCGGGTTATCTGACAACGTAACAGTCCGTCCCAACTGATCCGTCACCTGGAGAGCGAGGCACAATTTTTCTGTTGCAAAAAAAACGCCGAGGACAACGAGTAGGGGGATTGCCAAATATGTAAATTTAAAGCGCCGGTTTGGGTCCCGGACAGGTGTATGACGAATTTCCTTCATTAAGAAAGGACAGATAACATCATCTTTTCCGATTGGCAATTGGGAACTGAATGAATTATGATGATCCCTTCTCCGTGACACCGGCTTCTTCAAACGTACTTATACCTGAAAAGGCTTGAACAGCCGCTTCCATGATGCCGATGGCGAGTGCGCCACCGCTACCTTCGCCAAGACGCATGCCAAGGTTCAAAATTGGCTCGCATCCCAGGTACTCCAGCATCGCCCGGTGACCCTGCTCCTCTGAACAGTGTCCGGCAAACAGATAATCTTTTACCGTCGGGCAGAGGGTGTGTGCGATCAGTGCACCGGCAGTGGAAATAAAACCATCCATTACAACCGGGCACCGGTGGTAGGCGCCTGCCAGGATTGATCCTGCAATGCCGCCAATCTCAAATCCTCCGACCTTCGCCAGAACATCGAGGCCATCTCGGGGGTCGGGTTGGTTTACCCGAATCCCTTGGCGGACGGCTTCCTGTTTTCTTTTAAGTCCTTCATCGTCCACCCCTGTTCCCCGACCCACCATCTCTATTGCAGTTTTACCTGTAATCACAGTGCCGATGGCAGCGGAGGGGGTGGTGTTGCCAATTCCCATATCCCCGGTTCCCAAAATATCGGCTCCTTGATCAATCTGGTCTGAAGCGAGATTAAATCCCGTTAAAATTGCCTTCTCAGCATCCTGACGGGACATGGCAGGTCCTTTTGCAAGATTCGCTGTTCCCCGTGCCACCTTATGAATCAAGAGTCGATCACCTCCATCCATGGGACCGGGATCGAGTTCAGGGATGATCCCCATGTCTACTACCCAAACTTCTGCCCCAACATGTCGGGCGAGTATATTGATTCCCGCACCGCCCGCAAGAAATGCCCGGACCATCTCTCCGGTAATCTCCTGGGGATAAGGGTTCACCCCTTCGGCGACCACGCCGTGGTCGCCGGCCATTATCAGGACAACCTTACGCGATATCGAAGGCTTGAGCGTCTGTTTGATTCCGCACAGCTGTTCGGCGATGTCATGCAGTTTTCCCAGCGCTCTAAACGGCATCACCAGCTGAGCCGTCCGGTTCCGGGCGGTTTCGATCCATTCTTTTTTTACGGGTCGGATGCCATCGATGATCTCTTCCAATCCGATATTTCTACTCATCATTTTTTTGTTCCTCCTTCTCATTTTATCTTTGCAGTTTGTTCAAAAAAAAATCCCCAAGCGATTAACGCTTGGGGATTTACCGTCTCCACAAACCAAAGCATAGATGGCAGGTCTTCTGACTTTCAGGTCGTTCTACTGCCCGAGCCTTCCCTCTCCGTTTGTTAGCGAAGAAGTGGCATAAGCCGGGGTTCGTCTCCTGTTACAGCGGCGGGTCCGTACCGGATTTACACCGGTTTCCCTATTAAGCCCAGATGGGCACCATCAAACTGTACCGCGCAATTTTTTGACTTTCATATGGATGATTTAAACCGGTTTGTCAAGATTTTATTTTTCAATTTTTCGTAGGCTTCTTTTTTTCTGAATCTGACATCACAAAGCGATCCCAATTCAAGACGAAATCCTTTTGAGGCTTATCTGAATACAGCACCTCGAATTTGACTTCTCCTGTTTGTTTCGCCGATTGGAGCTCATTTATCAACAGAGCGGTTTCTTGGTTCGTTGTAACCGGAAATTGATAATTCTAATGCGTTCACGAGTAGATAATGAACTCCAACAAATTTGAATCTGGATCCCGAATATAAATACTTGTTCCGCTGGCTCGTCCACCATCCCGACCACCTTTTCGATCTACAGGTCCTTCTACGATCTCGGCATTCGCCTTTTTTAACATATCAGATAACGCCTGCTCTGTGTCGTTCCAGACAAAACAGAAATCCCCACACCCTGGTTGTGCAGTCGGGCCCCGCAGTGAGAATTTTTCTGATTGCCATAATTCAGGTGTATGAAAATTTATTTTATTTTCGTTGAAATGAACGGAATAAACGGAGGGTCCATAATTATCAGATATCTTAAATCCAAGGTTTCGGTAGTACTCTAACATTGAGTCGACTGCCCGAATGGGAATTGCGACGTGATCAAATCCTGCAATCATAATAATATCATCCTTTTAGCCAAACGGGTTGTTAAAGGTTTTCGAATGTTGGGTGATACTGAATCGTTCCTTGTTTTCCATTCAAAATACCCTTTTTGAGTTCGATAACCATAAATGCTTCATCCGGAACTTCATACTCTGATTGAATTCCATATTCTATTGAATACAAAAAACCAAACTTTGGGTAATATTCGGGATGCCCAAGAACAACGACAGCATCATAGTCCTCCCAGTTGAGCCTTTTTTTGCTTAATTGGGGTATAGGTTAGGCAAGCTAGCTTATGCAGAATAAGCCGTAAAAGTAAATTGATTGTTGAAATATATGCTATAAATCTAATAAGTTTGTCAATAAACGATAAAACGTTGAAAAATAAAAAACGTGAGTTGGATCGAACCCGAAATATATGGGAAAATTGGATTTTTCAGGCCGGCTTGATTTCAGGCTGTATCCTTCACAATAACTTCTTGAGGGATACAGTAATTTAACTTCAATTTAAGAATATTAGCCATAGATTTAGCGGTAAACCGAAAAACAGGGTTGCAAAGACCGAAAAATGCACAATTTCATTTTATCTAAAAGTGCTCTTCGAAAAGCTTTAGACCACTTCAAACCGATGCTAAACGTATTGCTTGCATGGCTGTTTCTCAATATCCTGATCAACATCGACTATCCAGCCGAACAAACCGATTGGTTGTCTTTGTTGCGGATCTCCCCCGAGATTTTGATGCTATTGGGGTTGTTGTGCGTCGTCAGCTACATTGGCATGCCGTTTCATCCGGCTTTTTACATAGCCCTCACGGCGCTCTTCGTATTTTTCCGACTCTTTCGCATCGGAGATGTGCTCATGCCCATGTACTTCAACCGCCCCTTCAATTTATATTTAGATTCGCAATATGTGCCTGACCTCATCCACCTGCTTTATTACACGG
>DRHF01000136.1 GCA_011049715.1 Desulfobacterales bacterium | reverse complement strand
TGGCTGTGGCTCTGGCGACCTTTTTTAATCTTGGGTCATAGCAGAGGTAGCAGCCGGGGAAATATAAAATTTCCATCCCCTCGCTGAACGGTTTTACAGAAAGACCTTCTGCCCAATCCGCCCTCGTTTTTCGTTCTTCATTCAAGGGATTGCCTTTACCAAGAAGGCTTGCACTTACGCCGCGGACAGAACGGACAGGAGTAGGAAAAACCCCATATTCCGTGGCAATCCTGCGTAAGGATACCCCGGATTCTATTATTTTTACGCCCCTGGGGCACTGCTGAGGGCATCTGCCGCAGGTAGTACAACGCCATATATCTTCACTTTCTATCTCGGTCAAACCGAACGTAGCCTCTCGGATTATCTTGCGCATACTAAAGATTCTAACTCTATTCCACGGACAAACAGCATCGCACAATCCGCATTGATAACACAATTTGAAGGCTTCTCCACCAGACTCTTTTATGACATCTATGATCTCTTTTAAGGGGGCTACAGTCTCCACTGTCTATTTTAACCCTTCTTTGACATTGACATTCGGGCAACGGCATCCATTATCTTATCCATTCCATATTTTTTTGCCAATGATTCCAATCCTATCTCCATCTCCTCCCGCGTCTCTGCTTCTTCTTCGACTTCCTCTTCCCTTTCTTCTAAAATCAGGGCATCATTTAAGCACCACTTCACACACATGGGCTCTTCTTCGCCTTCACACATATCGCATTTTAGAGGGAGACCAGAATCGGGTTCTTTGAACTCGTCTCTGGATGGGCATGAAGCTCTGCAGAATGCACACTCGTCGTATTCCTTTCCGTCAATCGTGTATTTATCTCGGCCGGCACATTCGGCTGGAACATAATCACCCGCATATATAGGAACATATACGTCTTTTAGCGGATCACGAATCACCCGAATACGAGCCCTCGCCGGATTATTGCCGCTATATTTTGGCGCAGCATGAGAGGCGGAGCAGATTACTTCACATGCCCGGCAACCATTGCATTTATCAACATCAATTTTTATTGTTTTAATTATTTTCTTTTTTTTCTCACCCTTCACGCTTGTGCCCCCTTCGCTTTATTCCGTCTCTTTTTCCGGCGAGATCTCTTTGGAAGGATCACCTTCACCATCCGTCAATATTCTCCTCTGTATAAAGTCTTCGCTCACAAAATCCAAACCCAATTCATGTAAGGATTCTTTAGTAGGAATACCCTGATTATTCCACCCTTTGAATTTGTAATACGTATCTAAGAGCTCCTTTTCAAGTTCGGGAAATCTTTTCTTCCAATGGCCCTCTGGAGGCTTCTCATCTTTTCTCCTCATGCCTCTTCTTATATTAACGGCTCTAACTAAAGTTCGGTACCTTTTGGCAGCTTGCGTTAGTTTGGCTTCATCCATATCGATCCCGGCACCTGATGAGATGAATTTCGGGAAATTGTGTATATGATACGGAGCCTTCAGGTGAAATGATGATAAACCAGTGCACATGCCGAGGGCGTCATCAATGTAATGCATCCGCTCTTGCCAGTCGACAATATCACAAGTCATTTCAACCGTAGGATAATAGGGCAATGAGTTTTCTCCACGTAGTTCCCAGTCCAAAAAATATTGCTTAAATTTTTCATCAGGAACCTGGAACCAATCCTTTACAAACGCTTCTCGGTGTTCTCTCTTAGGAAAAGCTGCCTGGGGGAACTGCCCTTCAATCTGGGTGATGTTTATCTTCTCACCGGTAGAATACATCAGAAAATAAATTGGATTCAGCATGCCTAGCTTGAGAGGCAGCTGCTCATGTTTTTTAATGTTATTATGAGCATATGCTTCTGCGCCCTTACCAATCTGTTGGGCCGCCCAATAAGTACCATTGGCCAAAACATCTCCTATCCCTTCGCGCCGGACAATTCTGTCAAGTAACCAGTAAAATCTTTCCTCGTTATCGGACGGCATTCCCGACATGTCATCGTCAGTTAAAATGCCGTTTTCGTAAAGTTCAAGGGCAAAGGCCATAACTTGCGGGGCTGAGTATGCGTCCACGCCATACTCCGTAGCACGCTGTGCGATTCTCAAACCAAAATCCAGGTCTGACATGGCCGCCATTGTATACGTAAGTTTCGAGAAGCATTTCATCATATATGTTGGAAGTCCTGGGATGGAAATTGTTGCCCCGCATTTCATTGGACAGTTATAGCAACTGATTAACCGCGTCCGCATATTTTCCATCGTATCCGTCCAATTCTTTTTGACTTCTTCGGTCCAAAAACCTTTTCTGCGGTGGCGGGCATTTCCCCAGGAGAAATTTTCGGTGTGCCACTTCTCATCATGGATTGCCATCTCTTGCGGTGACCCAAGCACGGCTAAAATGGGTATTACCCCCGGAATTGGGTTTTCTTCCCGGAATTTTATATATTCCAGCACTTCGTTGCAAAGCTCCATGAATTCAGCCGGTTGGGCAACATTGATGTCATTTGTTCCGCGAACAGCTATCGCCTTTAATCCTTTGTCTCCCATAACAGCCCCCATTCCGCCTCGGCTGGCACTGGACCTGCCCTGCTCGATGGAAGCAAAATAGACCCGGTTTTCACCGGCCAGGCCAATCGCCGACACCTGGGCTTTCGGCTCCTTCAACTCCTGTCGAATGAGTTCTGCAGTTTCATTAGCGCCTTTGCCCTGCAAATGAGAGGCATCACGTATTTCTACTTTGTCATTGTTTATCCACAAATAAACCAGATCGGGGGACTTGCCGCGAATGATCACTTTGTCATAACCGGCATACTTCAATTCTGGCGCCCAAAACCCTCCCATCATTGAAAATGCCATTAACCTAGTCTGAGGAGAAATGGTTGAAACAATGGTACGATTACAACCAATAGCAGGTGTGCCGCATAAAAGACCGGCGCCGAATATTAGTAAATTCTCAGGAGAAAAGGGCTCAACTTCAGGGGGAACCCTGTCCCATAATATCTTGGTATTGGTACCTAGACCCCCCAGATAAAGCTCGGTATCTCTTGGGTCGGTTTGTACCCTCTCAATGTTCCCTTGGGTTAGATCAATTTCTAAATTAAATCCTGTCTCTGCGTACCTCATTTTTTTTCCTCTTCCATGTTAACTGAATCAGTTCTAGTCCAGGTCGAAACTGTTGGTCATGATCCGGCTTATGATTTTACCGACGATCCGCGTTGACCCGGAGGTCATAGGCGGCCGTTTATAGCTATAAATAAGCTATAATTTAGCTATAAAGTAGTTATATTTAGTTCCCCGGGCTTTGTCAAGAAAAAAATTCATCGGACGGGAGGTGCGGAATTCAAAGAGCGATGACGGACTTTTTCGGGGGCCGGGTTCATAATCGCCGGGCATCATACTGACGGATCAGCGCCGGTTCCACGGACCAAGAAGGGGGCAGGGCCAATTGAACAATCTGTTTGCTGAACGCACACAGGACGGGCATCTGAGTGTGTTTAAATTTCCGCTGCGATGGCATTTAGCGTCGTAACATCGTACATTATCCCAAAGATGTTTCAAGTCGCGATAAATGAGATAATCACCAAGGTAGGAAAACCTGTGATATCCTCACCTCGCCTTTTACCTTATTTTTTCCTCTTTGAACTCCAGACAGCCATCTTTATATGAAAACCTAATCACATATAGATGGAAATTGTTATCGCCGACGTTTTCATAAAACAAAAAAATATTATCATCCCTGGGCCTATTAGCACTTGCTGTCGTACCACACATAAAATGGTCAAATCGGTGATTGATATATAAATCGCAGGTGTTTTCGAGTCTCAAAAAGTGATCATGTCCACAAAAAACGTGTTCAATTTTTTTTGAGTTTACAAAATCAATTAATCTGCGGGAATTCATAAAAAGATCCATATCTGTCCCCAGGAGCGGATAATGGGTGAGCAGCAGCGGCAGATCGTACACCATTTCGCTCATTTTTTCCTCGATCGTACAAAGGATACTCTCTTCAACAAAGCCATGATTACTGCGCACAAGATTGTTATCAATACAGATAAACAAAATCTTTTTTCTGTCAATCGTTAGAAGCTCCAAAAAGTTAACATCGGTAAAATTTTCTTTTAACTTTGTTATTTTTCGATCCATAAAGAGATCCTGTTTTTCTGTTCTCTGGTGGGCTGAGGGATAAAACACTTGTGAATTGTAAATGTACTCTTTAAAGAGTTCATGCCCAACGGTATTTCTTTTATCATGGTTTCCAATTACAGCTACAAAACGTTCACAATTTATCTTATCAAAAAATTTTCGAGCTTCGACATATTCACATTCACGTCCGTCGGTGGTCGTATCTCCCGTATCAATGACAACGTCGGCAGGGTAGGAATTGATTTTTTCGATCAATACATCATCATCGCCATCCCAGTGCCGGGGGCCGAAATGAAGGTCGGACAGGTGCAAGATATTCACTTTTTCCTCCTCCTTAACCCAAATTTTTTTTAAATGTGCCTAATTACATTTGTGTGTTTAATCATATCCTTATGTCGATCTCTCCGGACGCTCGCCATTTTCCAGATAGGCCCTGATCTGGCTTAAGTTGAGCCCTTCCAGCCCCATCTTCTTAAGATTTCTTCCCGTTTTCCAACAATTTTTGCCCATAATGGCACCCCCAATTTCTACCAGACTGTCCATAATCGGTGTATCAACCCCTACTGCGTCGCCGATGCTGGCCCAAGCCACCAATCCGAATGGAATATCTTCGGTCACATATCTATTTTTCAGCGAATCCGGTCCTTTAACGGGAGTTAATCCGGCACTTCCGTTTAAAGACTCCCATAACGTCCCCAGGGGACCGTATCCGGATTCGACCATCATATCCACACCTGTGGGTAATTGGATACCCAGAGCCCTTCCAATTTTCAATCGTTCCATGTCCAATGATTCAATCACTTTTACCACTGAAGGCGTCATCCCCTCTTCATACATGTAAAACTCACCGTGCGATCGTTCGATACGCCCGGCAACCAACCGGATGAAGAAGCGGGGTAAGATGACCGAGGCCGGTTTCAACCACCGAATTTTTAAGGTCAAACGGATAAAACTCTTTTAATTTTTCATATACAACTTTCCCATTGTTTCCGGGGATGCTGGCCAGGCCACAAACGGACCGGATATGAAATACTTTTACCTTTCCCGGAGCAACAATGCGGGTGGCAAAAGGAAGCCCGCCAGTCTCGGCGACAATCGGTTCATTGCGGTTACCGTTGGCTCGAAGAGCTTCTCGAAATTCAAGCGCGGAAAGAGTGCCCGGCATGATCACCACGATCTGATCTTTCGTGACATATGGCGATAGAAGTTGCCCATAGACCGAAACTGTAAATCCGGGCAGCGGAAGAAAAACGACTTCCACATCCTCAATCGCTTGCCGAATGTTAGTGGTCACAAGGTTCAGTTTAGCAATGCCGTTTCCTGCAATTCCTGACATTTCGATTTCACTGGTTTCGAATACTTTTTGCATTTGAGCTGCAAATTGATCCATTTCAAACATATTGACGGTATGGCCTTTTAGGGCCAGGTCAGCCGCTATGGTATGGGAGCCGTTTCCTCCTCCCATTACCGCAACCTTAATCGAATCCATTGAATCCTCCTTTCTAACTTTTCTTTAGTGCCTGAACGAAAAATCCTAATTTTCGTTCAAGCACTAAAAGATTACAGGATTACCGTTTATACCGCTGTATCATTTTCCTCAGATTTGCGATGATCGTATCTTTATCTGAATCGACTTCCAAAGATGCCGTCACATCGGGAACAACATGGTGCAATGCTTCAAAAATAGCATCGAATTGGATAATTCCCTTTCCCAAAGGGAGATGTTCGTCCAATCGACCCAGATTGTCGTGAATGTGCAGATGAACCAGTCGAGAGCCCATTTTTTCGATCCAGGCAGCAATCGGCAATTTTGAAAAAAGAGCAGCATGACCGACATCCAGGCATAGCTTGAAATGGTCATGATTCACCCGATCGTGTAATTCGATCAGAACAGTCGGGTCAGACTCAACGGTGTTTTCCATGACCACAGTAATACCCTGTTCAGCATACCGGGAAATCTCTTCCCTCCAGAAAACCGCTGTGCCTTCGACCCATTTATCAAAAAAATCAAACATAAGGACTTCCTGCTTAAATCCTGTATGAAGAATGAGTCTGCTTGCATTGAGTTCTATAACCGCTTGAAAAGTCAAGTCCATCCGCTGGGACACTGCCTTTCTGAGAATATGATCAATATGCATGTATTCGATCCCGATAAACGGACCATGAACGGCCAGGGGACCCGGGTAATTTTTCCGAAATGTGGTATGAATGCGGAGTCTTTTTTCCCATGCTTCAGGCGATTGACATCCTGTCAGCCCGTAACTTTGCAACTCGAACCCGGCGTCCAATGCCGTCACTTCATGAATATACTCAAATTCGTCACGGTCTCCATATGTGCATACCATAAATTTCATCACGCCCCCCCCTCTGCATACAAATCCGGACGGCCCCGGAATCATCCTAGGGCATGCTAAATTTCTATAAGTTTAATAATTCTACGATCTTGGAAACGAGTTTGGGTTTGCCAAAAACGGCACAATATACGGAGCCTACCCCTGGTTGTTCGGTTTGCCGGACACTCTGATATTTACCGCCGGCCTCCTCGATTAACAGCTGGGTTGCGGCTATATCCCAAATGCGAACATTCCACTCAACTGTGGCGTCAACTGCTCCGGTAATGGCGCAAGTATGAATATAGCAGCAGAAATAAATTCGTATGTTTGGATGAACTTTTACAAGCGTATCGAATATCCGTCCCTCATCTCCGTATCTCATGAAGTTTGAACGCGTGGCAGTGGCAACCCTTTCAGTCCCGTCAAAGATTTCGGTTTCAAAGTCATTTAAAAATATTCGCTTGTCATCACAAAAAGTACCAAGGCCATAAGCCGCATAGCAGCATGAATTAAATGCGGGGTGGTCTATTACCCCAATAAGCGGATATCCTTTATAGTGAAGCCCAATAATTGTCCCATAGAGCGGCATTCCATTGGCAAGTTCGGAACTGCCGTCGATAGGATCGATAATCCACTGGAAATCCGCTTCGGGATTTGAGATTCCCAGTTCTTCCCCAATTACCCCGAAATCCGGGAAAGCTTCTGCAACCTTTTCCCTGAATACTTTTTCTGCTTCGATGTCAGCAGTGGTGACCAAACTTTTGTCGGGTTTAGAAGTGATCGTGAAACCTGATGTGATAACCGATTTTATAACCGACCTGGTTTCTTTTGCGAATTCCAGCGCTTTTGCGAGATACAGCTGTCTTTCTTTCAGACTTATCTCTTCCCGTTTGTCTACGATCATTTTTCTGGCACTCCGATAATTGAGAGCACTAATTAACATCGGGCCGATGTTTTTCCACGATGGCACTGATTGTCTGTTTGACTTCTTCCGGCAGTTTTTGAGGCTTATGATCGTTAATAATGGCTTTCGCACGTTCATTTAAAATAGAACAGATATCTCTGCTTCCCTCCTCTTCCCATGTTTCAAACCTTTTTCTATTAGAAGATCGGGGAAAGTAAAAAGTGTTCATGTAATTATCATAGGTGTGGTCTTCCATTAAAAAATTACCGCCGGGCCCAACATTGTCTATGACCTGCAAGGCCACCGATTCATCGTTAAAGTTCAGCGGTTGAAGCATGTGCTTAATCCAACCGATAATTTCGTCTGAAAAGAGGACGGACTCAAATGAAGAGGTCATCCCACTCTCTAAGTAGCCACAGTCATGGATGATATTGCATCCATTCAGTGTCGAGTTGTAAATAGACAGGGCGTATTCAAATCCCGACTGCGCATCCAAAACCATGGCATCGCTTGAACCTGCTATGCAAAAAAAAGGCAGTCTGTAAAAATGAGCCATATCTGCCAGCCCTGCATTTAATACGTTTAACTCCGGACTGCCGTAGCTAAAAATAGAAGTTTTCATATCCATAACAGTTGCGTCACCGCCAAAAATAAATTTAGCGCCGGGTTGCTTTTTCTGAAAGATAACCAGACCTGCCAATGACTCCGCGATGGTCTGAACCAGCGTACTTTCTATCGTAGCAGGAGATGTTCCCCCCATCATGGGACTGCCGATATAAATAAAAGGGATTCCATATTCGCAGCAAACCAGCCCCTTGCTTACCCCCATTTCAGTATGAACTATCGGAGACACGGGTTCGGTATATAAAATCAAGGGTGGCGCGTTTTTTATTTTATCGATACCGCCAATGGCCGCACCGGCCATCTCGATCATTGTTCGCATATCGTTTCTGCCATAACCGGTTACGATGATCGGTTTCGTTGTATTTAGAAGCATCGCTTCGCACTGGTGGATAAAATTACTGCCTCTGGGAACGTCATTGGCGATGCCGAATGACATAACAAAATTAATATTCGGAAGTGCATCACAGAATCGAGCCAGCCGGGCAACGTCATCCTTCATGCAAAGCCTTCGCTCTCCTGATTCGAGATCAATGGTGGTATTGCAATCCGAACCGGTTCCATAATAGCAATTACCCTCTTTCAACATCATTGCGAGTTCTCCATTGCGATTGAAGACTTCAATTTCTTTAGGCGAGGATTCAAGTGCTTCCATCACGAGCTTGCGCGGAATTCTCACTCGATTCATATCGCTGATATCACAACCCGCATGCCCCAAAATATCCAAAGCCTCTTCACATTCCACCTTGCAGCCAATGTTTTCCATTAAGTTAATGACATACTCTTGAACTTGAAGAATCTGCTCATTTGAGAGTATCCGATTTTTTGAGCCCTTCTGTTGATAAATATCCATTTTGTTTTCCTTATTTATTTTTATTCATCCTAAATAGCCAAATTTACCATCCACATAAACATTTTGCTCCTTACTTATCAAGCCAGTTAAGAATCACCTTTCCGGACTGCCCTGAACGCACTATCTCAAAGGCTTTATGGTAATCTTTGTAGTGAAACCGGTGGGTGATCAAGGGGCTAACGTTCATGACTTTAAAT
>DRHF01000135.1 GCA_011049715.1 Desulfobacterales bacterium | reverse complement strand
TTCTCCACCCGATTCCTCACGGCGGCAACAAGCGTTTCAAGCTCAGATTTTGAAAGCCTGGAAAGGAAATCCAAGTCCGAATCAGTTTCAAGAACCTTTTTAATGATGTCGAGAAGCTGCACTTTGGTCATTTGTTTCGTATAAACCAAATTGGATTGCAGGTCAATTCGTATATATATCAGCATGAATTTTTGAATGTCGCCTCTCACAGCTTTTGGACCGGCTTCAACACGAAAGATATATAGCGCATTCACCACGTTCATCTGATCTGAGCTCGTAGGTGATATCTCAGGTTTTGAGAGGCAGGAAATTTTGAAGGTATGTATGGAATATCAAAGGTGTAACGTCATTGATGAGCAGTGCCGGACGGTGAGTACAATAGCTCAAAAAAAGAAAAACTTTGATTAGAGTCAACTTGTCAAAAGTGCCACGGTTTTAGGCATCTGCTCCATCATTTTGTTCGGTGTTGTTAATATTTTCCGGCAAGCGCTTTCCCATGCTAATTCTCTTCTCAGTTTGATACTCGTTTGCTAAGTAAAAGTTTTCCACTACTTCATTACCTTCCATAATTTGAAGGTTGATTTTCATACAGCCAAGTTCAGAAAACTTTCGTTCTGCAAAGGCTAGCAATGAGGACCCTATACCTTGTTTCTGGTAATTTGGCGACACTGCTATTGAGTAAATCCAACCTCTGTGCCCGTCGTAGCCTGCCATAATTGTACCAACTACAGCCTGATTGTTCAGCGCGATAAAGAACAATCCATCGCCAAATTCAAGCTTTTTGTTGATTACCAGTTGTGGTGCATTATGATCTGCCTCATATCCGAAAATCTCTTTCCATAATGAAATAACTTGATCACGGTGTAACCGATTATCGAATGTGGTAATTATCGGGTTCATTAATTAGTTTCTCCACCGAACAATGATTAGATAGTTTCTCTATAACACCCCTGGTCGTCTAAATCGCATTATAACACACGGCACCCAAAAGGACCATATAACGTTTGATTACAATCTGTTAAAGAAATTCAGCCGATTACTCGGAGGTATATATGGTTTCTGCATAACACGCCTCCGTTACAGGTCATCCACAGGGCTTTTGGCGCCCTTGCCGCCCCAGTTCAGGACATGGGTATAAATCATCGTAGTCTTCACGTCCTTATGGCCAAGAAAAGATACGCATTAAAGATAACCCTCCGAGGAAATTCGGTATCATATTTAGACATAAAAATACAAATTATTGGTGGGAATTTAAAAGAAAACTAAATATCAGCCACCTACAGATTATATGAGAATATGTAAGTTATCGAAATCAATGAAATTATTGCAAATATCATATGGATACATGCAATTTATCTCATATTGAAGGTTGGTGTCAAACCATGGTCCCGAAAAACGGGGATTTTGACGAATAAAAAGGGCAAATCCATGCGATAGGATTCACTCCATCAACCTGAGATTAAAAGCAAGTATCTCAGGAATTTTCAGAACTGATATATACAGAATTGTATGGAATATCTGAATTAAAAAGGATGCTGAGACACCGTCCCTCGGGACGCAGGAAGCCTAACCGGAAAATGGCTTTTAAAAAGTGGGGTTGTTCATGCCCCGCAATTTTTCATGGTATTTTATTTCATGAAATTTTATTTAAATAGCAGGTGACTTTCGATCAACACCGGCCGATGCCCTGTAAACCTTCTCCTGTCCACATATTTTTCAATAGACCTCACCTGACCAAACGTGTTATTAACAATTGAAAATTCAGATTTTATCATTGCGCTTGAATAGGTAAAATAAATGCAAATACAAACGCTGCTGCTGATTGCTCTGCCGGTTTTGCTGGCATTGACTTTTCACGAGTATGCCCATGCTTACGTGGCCTACAGGCATGGCGACGATACTGCCAAGCAAAGTGGCCGCTTAACCCTGAATCCACTGCGGCATTTAGACCCGTTGGGCACGGTCATGATTTTCCTGGTGCATTTTGGGTGGGCGAAACCGGTGCCGGTAAATCCACAACAATTGAGAAATCCCAAAAAAGATATGCTCTGGATTAGTGCAGCAGGTCCCCTTGCGAATATGGTTTTAGGGCTAGTGAGTGGCATTTTGATCAGAATTGTTTTCGCCTTCAGCGGGGCACCTGAGCGGCATTCCGTCGCAGGGTTGCTGGTATTTATGGTCGGTATGAGCCTGCAAATTAACCTGGCGCTGGCCATTTTCAACATTCTTCCGATTGCGCCCCTGGATGGCTCAAAAATTTTATACGGACTTTTACCGGCCAGGTATGCTGACAAAATTTACTTCCTGGAGCGCTACGGTCCTTTTATCCTCATCGGATTAATCATATTCGGGCGGTTTACCGGTGTGTCCATTCTGGGTGAATTAATCTGGCCGTTTGTAAGATTTTTCAGCAAACTCTTTGCGGGAATATAAGGTAGAAAACAGGCAGCTTGTTAGAATATCCGAGGGTTTTTCAGATTTCGGAGTCAAAAAGGCGACATTTTTCTGTAAACAGACCGGAGACAGAAAGAACCCTGAAAATCACTCATGGTGTTTTTGAAATGTGATACATCTCTTTAAAAAAACTTCGCAAAATCTTCACAAAACAAATCGATATCACAACCTCTGAGACGACCTCAACAGGGAAGATTTATAGTTCATTCACCACATTCATCTGAACAGATCGCAAAGATGATATCTCAGGTTTTTACATGCTGGAAATTTTGAAGGTATGTATGGAATATCTGCACAGAAAAAGGGTTAGAACTGAAGGTTTAAATATTAACGCATCGATAGGATGCAATCATGCCTCAATGGAAATATCTTATCAGCATGAGTCTGTTTTTATTTTCTGCAACTGTTTCCACAGAATTTTAACGTTTTGTGGATAAAGATGGCACCATCCCCTATGCGGATGACCTCAGAAAAATTCCCGAAGATCAACGCCCGTTAACAAGATAGATATATAGTCCGATTTCACTTATTCCCCTAAAGCGGTGTTTCCAGAGGTACTGGAGCTGCAATCGATCCTTAATCTGATGTGTATCATTGAAGGGAATGTCGTAATGGTCGCACAGCAAACGAACGGTGGGCTCTGCGATCATGATGTAAGACTCACAATGATCCTTGTTTGCCTTTTCAATCCTTGCTGCATAATTGGGAGCGGTTCCCAAAATAGTCATGTAGGTTTCCCTGTGTTTGGTGCCGGGACTTTCCTTTGAAAGAATATATGCACCGCTTAATGTATAAGGAACCTCCACGTATTTAAATTGGCCTGAACACATGCCAACTCCAAAATCCAACCGGTCTTCCAACCGATTGATACCCAGTTCTTTTAATTTTGGATTAATCTCTTGATCCAGTTTTTTTCTGATTTGACGGGCCATCTCTATAGATGCTTCGAACGCGGTTAGATAGTGCAATTTCCCCTCGACGGCGATCATAATTCCATCGCCTGTTGATTGAAATATTGCATTTGAGATATTTTCGCGTTCCATGTTTCCTTTCAAAATACCCAGCCACTCATCGTAAAATCGCGACATCGAATCTATCAAAAAGTCGAGTCGCATGTCATACTGGGTCCTGCCGTTTTCGATCACCCTGTCTTCAGCGATATTACCGGACATTTTTGAACAGAGTAAGGTAAAGTTCCGCATATCAATAAAAAATACCGTTCCAGCCGCATCACGATCTGACATGTCCCCCTCCTTTCAAGAGCCTTTGACGCCTCACATGCCTCCCTGCATATTTTGAACGCTTAATTGAATTGAACGGGTTCTCCAAAATATCTTCCATTATACCCAAATAAATTGAGGATTACGGCAACTGGTGATTTATTGAGAATACATTAAAAATCGTAATAATCCAGATACCATAATCTGATATCACAGGTTTTGAGGGTCGGTCAATTCTGCATGTATGTATGGAATATCTCAGGTTTTAAAACTGATAGAAAACCTGTGGTACATAGCAGCCATTCAATATTCTGGGTTAAGTAAAGCTGAGCTGCAGGGCTGAGGCATTTCGAGCTCTTACCCCTTCAGTTAAAACACCGGCACTTAGCCCTATCAGCTCCAGCAAATGTCAGACCGATTATTACACTCAATATGGTACTTACCCACGAATGGATTTATCGTTTTTGCTATTAGATTATCGGGCCAAAGTATTTTAACCATTGACCAACTCCAACACGCGATACTCAACAGCACCGGGCTTAATACGCCCCTCTGCAACAGCCATAACTGCATTTAGCCATTTATAGCGTGAATCACCGGTTTCGAAGCGCGGCTGTGTCATAAAGTACGTATCCCCATACTCTGTCCATTCGCCCTGTTCTAGAGCAGCGTTCACTTTTTCATTCATTACAGCGACACCATAATACTGAACGTATATGTAAGCTCCGTCTTGAGTTTCAAGGGTGATTCGAACGTCCAGATGTCCTACGCCGTCGGCATCAAACAATATCCAATCGCCACCACTAGGAAGAACTTTTCCGCTGAGGCGCTGTCCTTCGAAGGTTCCTCCGGTGGCATCAAAAATAGTCCGTGCCCCGTAAGGTCCATTCCCAATCTCCACCGGTGCTTTTAAATCCCCATGCAGGGTCATGAGAGGTTCAAGTTTCATAAAATCCTCCTTTCATCTACTGGTAAATAAAATAAAAAGCCCCCACAAGGATACAATGATCCTTTGGAGGCTTCATATTGGCAATTTCAGGCGACCAATTTTAAGAAAAAGATTCATGGCTTTTTATTAGAAATGATTTGCTATAGGCATTAATTTAAAAATGAATACGGTAGCAAAAAAATTTTGCCCCCATCAGAGGTTTGGCAACCACCTTTAACATTTTAACCATGTGTTTTCCGTGTACGGCTGGCACCGCATTTTCCATCAATTCTTACTCTTGCATTTCTACAACATATTCACCGCAATATGCGTCGCCCCGACCGATACATTTGTCACCAATATTAAGCTTCAGCTTAGGGTTGACAGCATTGTATGCAGCTTCCAGGCCGGCCGTGCACACAGGAGAGCAATCCATCTTGACACCCATTTCTTTCATCCTTAACGGAAATGGACAACCGGTCACGTTGGCCAAGACCTTTTGGGGGCTAAATTTTTTTGCTACCGTATTCATTTTTAAATTAATGCCTATAGCAAATCATTTCTAATAAAAAGCCATGAATCTTTTTCTTAAAATTGGTC
>DRHF01000134.1 GCA_011049715.1 Desulfobacterales bacterium | reverse complement strand
GAATTAGCCGATGAAGAGGTAATGCACCAGGTTCGACAGGATCTGGATATTGGCACCCTTCCACTGATTGCTGACGGTGCAACTGGAATCATCGCCAAAAGCCGGATTGCAGAGTTGCTGGAAATTAAAATCAACTCGGTAGATACCTTTAAATCCAAACTCAATCTTTCAGGTTCATCGATGGGTGTCGCCCGTCGGTAAAGGACATGGGGGTGTTTTAAATCTAATCGACTCAATTGAGGTTGTACCTAAAGAGAGCAGCTACATTATTGTGAAATTCGGGATAATAATCCCTTAACTTTTCTTTTTCAGCGCGGCTATGGTCGCATCTTCAAATCTATTAAGGGTCTCATCTATAACTCCATCTGTATGCGCTTCGCAAAGGAACCAGGGTTCACGAGCATCCGGTTCGGCCATAACTCCACCCTCTTCATAGAGATGCTTCAAAATGGCTTCATATAAATTATCGTCATGGTGTGCAAGATCCCGGACCTCTTTGGCCTGTTTTTCAATGATAAGAAAGCCTTGCATATTGGGATGACCGGTCATTTGATGAGGAATACCGGCTTTGTTCAGGATTTCCTCCATGCCTAGTTTCAGCCTCTGACCGCGCTTAGCCATTTCTTCCAGCACCGGACTCTCAGCTAAAATGTCCAGCACGGCATTGGCGGCGGCCATACTCACCCCATTGGCGCCGTAAGTTCCCCCGTGAGATACACTGCCGGGACCAATAATATCCATCACCTCCCGTTTGCCTCCAAAGGCTGCAACCGGATAACCATTGCCCAGGCTTTTGGCATAGGTCGATATATCAGGAATTACCCCGAACACCTCGCGCGCACCGCCGTTTGCCAGTCGGAAACCTGTCTTTACTTCATCGAAAATCATCACAATCCCATAATCATCACACAGCTTGCGCAGATGTTTAAGGTAGCCATTAGAAGGTTCCAGGCCGGCAATGTTACCCAGTACAGGTTCAATAAGCATGGCGGCAATATCACCATAATGAGATTTAACGGCCCTTTCAACAATCTCAAAATCGTTAAAAGGAATTGAAATCACATATTCCCAAATCTTTCTTGGTATTCCAGATCCAACCTGGACTGGAACAGGGCTCCGGTAGGCCCCCATAGCAGAGATTGGAGAACTAGCGGTACTGAACAAAACATAATCGTGCATTCCATGATATTGCCCCTCAAACTTGATAAATTTTTCCCGATTTGTGTAAGCCCGAGCCACCCGAAGGGCGTGCATGGTCGCCTCCGTGCCCGTGTTGGTGAACCGGAGCATTTCCATGCCAGGAATCATTGCCACAATTTTTTCAGCCACTGATACTTCCATTTCTGTTGTCGAAGCAAATGTGGTCCCACGCCCAATGGCTTCCTGAACAGCCTGATTTACCCGCTCATCTGCATGACCAAGGATAATGGGCCCCCAACCCAAGCGATAGTCAATGAACTCATTTCCGTCTGCATCCCAGATTTTGGCGCCCTTTCCTCTAGCCAGAACAGGTGTTTTTTTCCTCCCCCAATACCTGAAGTTGGAACTGACACCTTTAGACATAACCTTCATTGCCCGATCAAAGACAGCTTGTGATTTTTCTCTTTTTAACATCTTTTTCCCCTTTCTTTATTTTTTCCCTCGAAATATTCCAGTCATTTTTTTTTGTCAAGAAAATTATTGACAAAAAAATCGAATAATATAAAAAATAGTAATATAAAACATGGAATTAGATTTTATTTTATAATTTAAATCGAAATCAGTAAATATATTGGATATGAGAAAAAACACCGTCAGTAAGGAAAAACTGGATAAGGTAGATTGCAATTTGATTCGGCTTTTGCAAAAAGACGGCAGGATGCCCAACACCGGCCTTGCGAATGAGCTGGGGGTTTCTGAATACACCGTCAGAAACCGTTTGAAACGGCTCATAGACGATGGAATCATCAGGATCGTAGCAGTCGCCAGTCCCATTGATTTAGGTTTTGAAATCGCCGGTAATTTAAAAATACGTATCGATATTAAAAAAACCTATGATGTTCTGGAAAATTTAAAAAAAATCGATTCTTTGATCTGGGTTGCATTGACCACGGGCGGTACCGATGTCGACGCCGACTTTATTGTCCGATCACTCAAAGAATTTCAGGATCTAATTTTCAAAAAGATCAGCAAAATAGACGGTATCCTGTCCACTGAAACATCTTTGCTGGTGGACCTGGTAAAAGACAAAAACGACTGGGGCACCGCATGGGACTAAACTAATAAAGAGTATCAATGAGTATACAATGTCAAATTTTAACTGAAAGTGAAAAACAGAAAATCCACGCTGAAAGCATCAGGATCCTCGAAGAAGTGGGCGCTAAATTTCACAGTGAAAAAGCCCTTAAAATTTTAAAAGACAACGGCGCAAGAGTGGATAAAGACGCCAATATTGCCAGAATTCCCGAAGAAATGGTGAGGCAGGCACTGAAATCTGCACCAAAATCTTTTGTATTGGGAGCACGCGTAAAAGAAAATGATTTTCAGCTTCCTTCAACCTACAGTGGTTATGTGCTGGACAATGGCGGTATTTTTACCCGAGATTTTCAGTCTGGTGAAAGAAGGCGATGTAATTTTCAGGATCTTATTGATTTCAGCAGGGTTTTTGATGAAATGAAGCTTGCATCTGTTATCTGGCCGCCTTCTGTGAGTGAATTTCCTGAGCATTCAGCCAATTTGCGGGAAGATATCTCTTCCTTTATATATTCTTCCCGTCATGTCCAGGACGAGCTCAGCCATCCCAAGGAAGTCCCGTTTATTGTTGAGGCTATGGTCGCGATTCTTGGCGATGAAGATACTGTAAAGGAAAGGCATCTTTATTCAGTGGTTTACTGCACGCTGGCGCCCCTTGTTCACGAAGGCGGGATGTGTGATGCCTATCTGGAACTGATACAGTTTGATGCACCGATATGTCTTTTACCCATGCCCTGTTCCGGCTCTACGGGTCCGGCAAGTTTATTTTCCAATATTTCCATGGGAAATGCGGAGGCATTATCTGCACTTGTCCTTTTTCAGATGGCCCGCCCCGGAACGCCGATCATTTTTGGTGATGCATCCGGCAGCACCAATTTTTCCACAGGCAGTTTTTTAGAAGGTTCACCTGAAATGGTACTTCAAACAGCGGCCAGAGGCGAAATGGCAAAATTTTACAATCTGCCGAATACCCAGGGCGGATGCTTGACAGACGCCAAAGAACATGGTCCTCAGGCGGTAATTGAAAAACTGATTACAACGCTGCCGCTTGTCATGCTCGGTGTGGATCTGGTGCAGGGGCCTGGTGCGCTTGAAGCCAGCAATATGATGACTTTGGAACAAATTGTAGTGGATGATGAAATCGCCTGTCTGTGCAAACGCCTGAAGGACGGTGTGGATATGTCTGATACAAAAAACTACTTTGAAGACATTCAGGAAGTGAAACCCGGTGGTCATTTTCTGAACCAACCCAATACGATCACGGCCTGCCGCAGTAGTGAGTTTTTAATGCCACAACTGTGTGACCGCAATACATTTGAGCAGTGGGTCGAGCTGGGTCGACCGGGTGTATACGACAAAGCCAGAAATAAAGTAAAAGAAATTCTGGCAAGCCCTCAGAAAAATCCATTGCCGGATGATGTGATCGGCAAGCTTGAAGATATCATGCACAGAGCAGATGAAGAGCTGAAAGAATAATAGGATTGAGCTGATTTTATCTGCGCTCGCTATGTGTGATTTATGTATGAAGAAGCGCCAAATGAAGTTTTCAGCTAAAGCGTTCTGATGAACAGAATCCTTAAATGAGGAAAGGGGGGAAAAATGCGAAAAGGCACGATAGCAGCGACTGAAATGACAACCGGCTGGGGCCTGAAGACGTTTACGCGGGATGCTCTGGATAAACTTCATGCCGCCACCTTGGATGTATTACGATCCACCGGCGTCAGCGTAGACTGCGATGCAGCTTTGGATATTCTGAAAAAAGGTGGTTGCTGGACAAACAAAAAGACCCGGGTGGTCAGGTTTCCGGATCATATCGTGACACAAGCGATATCTATGTGCCCCAGTCATATACTTTTGGCCGGACGAGATCCCGACAATGATTTTATGATGGGCGGCAAGCAGGTTGGGTTTACCAATTTTGGTGTCGGCGTGTTTACAGAGGATTTGGAGACCGGCGAAATTCGAGAATCCACCAAAGAGGATGTTGCAAAAATTGCTCGTCTGACGGATGCATTGACGCATATGGATATCCTGACAGCGCCGGTGGCAGCTCGTGATAAGCCGGACTCATCGTATGATCTTCACATGCTCGAGGCCGCTTTACTAAATTGCACCAAGCATTATGGATCCGATGCTGAAGATGGGGAAAGGACCAATTTATTGATAGAAATGGCAGCGACAGTGGCCGGGGGTATGGACGAATTAAAACAGCGACCGATTGTGTCTTTCGGTGTTTGCCCGACGAGTCCACTGCAGATTATAGAAGCCACTGCCGAAGTAATTATCCAATCGGCCAAGCATTGGATACCCGTCAATGTTCTCAGTATGGTTATGGCCGGCGCCACGAGCCCAATCTCCATCTCAGGGGCGCTCGTGACTCATAATGCTGAGGTTTTAGCCGGTATTATCCTGGCCCAGATGACAAATCCGGGAACTCCTGTGATATATGGCAGTTCCTCTACAACCTTTGACATGCGGCATGCAACAGCTGTTGTGGGAGCGCCGGAGATGGCCATGATAAGTGCGGCGGCAGCCGACCTGGCAAATTATTACGGCCTTCCCAGTTATGTCGCCGGTGGATAGGCGGATGCAAAAATATCCGATGCCCAGGCAGGACACGAAAAAACCATCAGTGCTCTGCTCACTGCTCTGGCGGGCGCCAATCTCATCTACGGTGCGGGTATGCTCGAGATGGGCATGACCTTCAGTTTTGGCCAATTGGTGATCGACGATGAGATTGCCGCCATGGTTAAAAGGATTATCTCCGGGGTTTCCGTGGAAGATGAACTCTTGGCTGTAGATCTGATCAAAAAAGTGGGCATTGGAAATAATTTCTTATCACAACGACACAGCCTCAAATATTTGGAGACAGAACAGGTCCAGGCAACGATCATCGATCGCCGCATGCGAGGAGCATGGGAGAAAAATGGATCAAAAAGTTTAATTCAGTCTGCCAATCAAAAGGCTGTCGAACTGTTGAAAACCCACGAACCGACTCCGCTGCCTGAAGACCTCAAACAGGAGCTCAAAAGGATTGTGAAAAGCGCGGAGTAAGGTGTAACCGATAGTCTTAGGGCCCCTTTTTCGATTTTACAGACTCTCGAAATTGTTTTATCTGAACCATGTTGTCGAGCAATGTTTCCATCAGCCAGTAGGTTTCCGGAATTTTTTCAGTTTTCGCCAGTACGGCCTCTTTGCCGGCGACAAATGGCCCCGGTAGCCATTCATGACCGTATTGTCTTGAAAAACTCCTGACTATATCCAAAGTGTACTCAGGATGAAATTGCAATCCAACGAAAGGGAGTTCGTTATGAATAAATGCCTGATTCGGGGACGGCTTGCTAAAGGCCAATTGCGTGCATCCGGCAGGTAATGAAAAATGATCGCTATGCCAGTGAAATGTCAAAAAAGTTTCAGGCACATTTTTAAAAAGGAATGATTTTTTGCCTTCATTGCTCAAAAAAACCGAATACCAGCCGATTTCTCTGTGTTTGTTCGCAAGGACTTGACCACCTAAAGCTTCCCCTAAAAGTTGGGCCCCAAAACATATACCCAGGACAATTTTGCCATCGGCCAGGACTCTCTTAATAAACTGCTTTTCGTTTACCAGCCATGGATGGGCATCCTCCTCCCAGGCGTGCTGAGCGCCGCCCATGATCATCAGCCAGTCAAAATTCGAAAGAGAGGGGAGTGCTTCCATTTTGAAAACGTCGGTTTTGGAAATTTTATACCCTTTTTTAGCTGCCCAAGTTGTGATATTGGTTTTACTGAAATCATCGGGGTCGTGTTCTAACAGGTGCAGTCTCATGATGTATCAAAGGCAGTTATTTTTTTGCAGCATCCCGTTCGGCTGAGGTTACAATCTTGTCCAATTCGATCAAAACCTCATTAGGAAGCGGTTTGGGTTGGTGCGTCTTGTCAATACGCTTAAACTCCTCCAGGGCCACTTCAAGCGGATCCCGCAAGTTGCCGTATTCATCTTTCTTATGCAGCACAGACGACAATCTGAAGTCACGAACGTGTTTGACGGTGTGATCTTCCATCAAGAAATGGCCGTCGGGTCCGACATGTTTAATCACCTCAAGGGCCATGAGGGTTTCATCGAAATCAAAGCCGCGCAACTCTTCATAGGCCATCATGCAAAGCTCATGGTCCAGAATAAATTTTTCAGGAGAAAGAATCATGGCGCCTGCCGTCATTCCCAGATGACCGCAAATCTCGGCTCCGCTTAAGGCAATGGCAGTTGCGTGTAACCCCCCTTCGATACCAGATTGCCAGCCGTTGTCAAGGGCATCCGTAGCAACACCGGCACCGCCTAGGCTAGGGACATTCCAGGCATGGCCGAGCTGCGTGGCTAATAGTTTGGTTGGTAACGAATGCTCGGCGATATAGTCCCCGGTTCGGGGATCCATCATAGACACCAGTATGGAATGAAAAACCGGGGTTTCGGGAAATACTAATTGGAGCAATACCATACCACTTACAACCTCGGCGTCGCCTACCGCCAGTGCGCCCAAAGCAGTGGCCGGAGCGGTGGATCCCATGGTGGGCATGGCCATAAAGCTTACCGGAATTCCGGCTTCAGCATAAATCAAGGCCGCCTCAATGCCATGTTTATCCTGGCACAGCGGCGTAATTGTACAAATATTGGCGTTGATTCGCGGGCGCCTTCTGAGTTCTTCGCTAGACCCGGCCACAACGGTTGCCATTTCAACGATATGTCTGGCAAGATAGGGCGGCATGGTCGTCCCGCCACGGACGTGCTTGAGGGTATTGATCAGGCCGGCATGGCAGTCGTGCACCTGGGCGGTTATTCCTCTATCCTGTGCGGTAACCAAGGGCCAGTAAAAACCAATAAGGGGCAAGGCATCGCTGATACGTGCGGATTGCGCTACATCTTCTTTACATGAGGGTCTCTGCTCGCCGTTTTCCGGATCGATAACGTGCACACCGCATCCTTCCGTGCACAGATAAGAGCAACTTCCATCCAATACCAGATCAAAGCGCTCTTCTCTGCCTGCCAAAATAAAGGAGCGCGGAGCAGTGGACATGCCTTTTACCACCAGGTCGGGGGAAATCCGAACAATCTGAGTGTCCATATCGACCCGCGCCCCATGATCGGAAAAAATTTCAAGAGCCTTTTTTGATGGAAAGCGCACGCCCACTTCATCTAGCAGATTCATGGTTCCTTCCTTAAGGGTTTCAATCTGACTTGAGTCTAAAAATTCAAGTTTCGAACCTGATTTGAAAGGAAGGATGTCCGGTGTTTCTGAAAACATTGCAATCTCCTGCCTAATTTTGGGGATTCCGTCAGGTTTGCTCGGCAAGCTTATGATATTCTTCTATTTTTTCATGGATTTCGATATGCCTTTTGGCGAGTTCTTTAAAAAAAGAGTCTGGGTCCAGTGCTGTCTCCGGAGGTAAAACTCCTGTGCCTGCTACTTCTCCTTTTGCAATCATCTGAGCTCCTATGCTCAAGGGTATACCGATGTTCTTATAATAAGCCGCCTTACCACCCCATCTCTCCTGGGGTGGATGCCGGTTCCACAACGTCACCTTAACGTCTCGTCCATCCCGCTTGCCGTATACTTCAACGACAAGTCCATAAGCCCACAACCGATTCTCTTTCCCTTGCGGAACCTTAATTAAAACTTCATGCATCAGTTCTAAAGGTGTGGTCTTAACGCCTTTTACGGTAATCGGATCTTCATTATAAAGGCCGGCTTCAAGCAGAGCCTTGGCTATGCGCATGGCATGCGGTGGGAAACACCCGTGAACCGAAACAGCATTAGCGCCTAAGCTTTTAGGCATGGTTATTGTTTCCGGGTGGGGAATATAGCAGACCTCCTGCTCCCCGATGGGACCCGGAAAAGTGACCTTTTTCAGTCCTTCAAAAGGCCCGACGGAGTGAAAGCGACCGTTTTTAAAATAAAGCCTTTGTTTCTCAATACGAGGGTGAAACTCCCAAAGAAATGTAACCAAAAGTCCGGGAGCCGGTGCAATGCAACGAAAGGCCGCAAAGTTTATTTGGATCTCTTCAGTCTCATCCAGATAATCCGTTGCTCGTCTGGCCATTACATTGGTTATGCCCGGTGTGGCTCCGACTCCGGGGATAAAAATGATGTTTTTTTCTTTGGCTGCTTGATTCAGATCCCATTGCTCCTCTGCCGTAGAAACATCCAGGCCGCTGACACCTGCTTCAACACACGCCTTGGTAACCGCCATATCGTATTTAAATGGCAGGCCGTTTAGAATTACATCAAATCTTCTGAAGAGTCTAACGAGACTCTGATAATCTTCAGCATCTACTTTCAGTGCACTGACACGGGCGTCTCCGATTCTTGCGGCTAAATTTTTAGCTGCAGATAAATTGTAATCACCGATAATAATTTCTTCGAAATCGGAAAATTCCGCCAAATCACGTGTGGAGTGTTCACACACTGCACCTGCACCACCCAGAGATAAAACTCTCATTCCGCCACCCCTTTTTGGCCCCCGGATTTAGCTTAGATTTGTTCGACCCAAAAAAGCAATAATGGGGTTTAATACACATCATTATCCCAAAAACTCGGATTCTGGCATGCCTTTAATCTCTGTTTTGATTCGAAACAGATCTCCGGCTAATGGTTGTTTTTTTCTTTCTTGTTTACTCAGGCCGGACCAGGCTGTCGTGACATAGAGTTCATCAAGATCTGCTCCCCCAAAACCAAGACAAGTAACATTTGCGACCGGCAATCGAATTTCACGTTCGATTTTACCGGCAGGATCGTAGCGGGTGATCCGCCAGCCGCCCCAATGAGCACTCCAGATAAAATCTTCGCTATCCACAATCAATCCATCCGGCGCACCTGTTTCTTCGGGAACACGCACAAAAGGGCGCTGATGGCTGATGTTTCCTGTTGAAAAATCATAATCATAGGCCAGGATCTGATAGTGAAACATATCGGTAAGATACAGTGTACGACCGTCCAGGCTCAAACCCATCCCGTTGCAAATTGCAAACCCGCTATCCAGACTGTGAAGGGAACCATTCGTATCCAGACGATAAAGAGAACCGTCCGACGCGTTGAAGTCTTGTTCGTTCATTGTTCCGACCAGAAAACGCCCCTGCCGGTCGACTACCGCGTCGTTACAGCAGACCTGCGGAGTGTCTGCTTCAGGATCGACGATAAAGGTAAATTCGTTCGTGCGATGCTCCCAAAATGCGATCCCGGTTTTCGTGGCCGTTATCCAGCCTCCGCTAGCTCTCGGATACAAGCCTGTTATCGCCATTGCCACATCAATAGTTTGATATTCCCCGGTTGTTGCATCAAACCGATAAACCTTGTTCCCTTCACAATCAATCCAATACAGTGCCTGTTCTTTGGCAACCCATATCGGAGTCTCTCCAATTTCATTTTGGACAGGCAGCAGATGTTCGACGTTATTCTCCGTCATTATGGACCTCCTTTTATCTCTTCTTCCGGAGAAGCCATTGCGTGGTAAACAACAATGTGAGTGAGATTATCAACATCATAGTCGCGATCGCATTGATCTCCGGTGTGACACCACGCCTGATCGACGAAAAGACATAGATCGGAAGCGTCGTCCTTCCTCCTGCAACGAAAAACGCGATAATAAAATCATCGAAGCTGAGCGTAAAGTTGAGTAAAGCCGCCGCCAGTATCCCGGGAAAAATTTGCGGCAGGGTCACCTGGTAGAAGGTGCGCCAAGGCGTTGCATACAGGTCTAGCGACGCTTCTATCAGGCTTCTGTCCATACCCTGGATGCGGGCCCGGATAATGACCGTCGCCAGTGCTGTTGTCCAAAGCGTGTGCGCACCCGTGATCGATATTAGCCCGAGTCTTAAACGCGGTGCTTCTCCCAGGAAAACCGGCCAGAGGGTTTTTATCAGTGGATTGATAAAATCCAATGCCGTTGCCAGTGCCACCAGGGTTGCAATACCGAACACGATCCCGGGAATCATGATCGCGATATAGATCAACGAGTCAAATATCATCCGCGGCATCCCGCGCGCGTTTTGAAGCCCAAGCGCCGCCATGGTCCCCATGATACTGGACAGTACCGCCGTAATCCCGGAAATAATCAGGCTTGTCTTCAGCGCCTCCATCACAAACGGGTTGGAAAGAGCGATTCCAAACCATTTGGTGGAGAATCCCTGAAATTCACTGGCATGTCGTCCGGCATTGAAACTGAACAGCACGATGATCCCTATGGGGACATAAAGAAACAGATAAACGAGCACCGCGTAAAACCGCATGACCTCTCCTTAAATCATTGAAACTTCGCGGGTTTTCTCCGGCCTGAATATCAGGCGCATATATAGCGTGACGGTAACTAGCATTATAACCACAAGTGTAATTGCGACGGCCGAACCAAAAGGCCAGTTTCTCGATTGAAGAAACAGATCGACCAGGGCGTTGCCGATAAAAAATACCTTTCCGCCTCCCAGCAGTGCCGGAATCAGGAACTCACCCATCAACCAAATGAACACTATCATGCAGGCCGTCGCCACCCCCGGAAGTGATAGGGGCAGGGTCACCTGCAGGAACGTTCGTATCGGCGACGCTCCAAGGTCGTTTGACGCTTCAAGCAGACTTTCGTCCAATTTTTCAAGGCTGACAAATATCGGAAATACCATTAGCGGCAAATATCCATAGACGATGCCGATTAAAACTGCGGTCGGTGTGTTGATCAGACGGACGCCTTCAATACCGAAGTACTCCAGTATTGTTGGAATCCCCCGCCTGCCTAAAATAAACATCCAGGCATAAGTGCGAATCAGAAAACTTGTCCAAAACGGGACAATGACGAGGGTCAGCAATATCAGCCTTCTGCTTGCCCTCACCTTCCTCGCCAAATAATATGCGAGCGGGTAGGCGATGAGGAGAGCGGCTAAGGTCCCGACCGGAGCCAACACCAGCGTATTTTTGAAAGCAGTCCAGCGTGCCGGCAGGTTGGCATATTGTGCAAACGTAAAGGCGGGCCTATATCCTCCCATCTCAGCCAGTTCACCGAAACTATAGACGAGAACAACAAGAACCGGCAGGATGAGAAATACCACCATCCACATCGCCATTGGAGCTAGCAATAAAGTTGTTACGTAAGAACTAGATTTTCTGACCATCTTTTTTACAATTCCCCGCTATGGTCTTCATGTTAACGCGCCGTTTAGGCCGACTTGAAACGGGCCATGACCTCTGCCCACAACGGGCTGGTGAGCGTCACCGCGGCACCGAACTCCAGCGGATCAAGCAGCTCTTTTGCAGGATACATGATTGGATCTTCCATCATTTCCTTTGGCAGGAGAGCATTTGTCAGTTTGTCAGTGGAAGCATAACGATGAACCTTCACCTCGGCGGCATTGACCACCGGATCTAACATGAAGTTGGTGAGCGCGTAAGCCGCCTCGCGGTGTTCCGCACTTTTGGGAATGACATAAAAGTCCGTCCAGATTTCGCCACCCTCCCGGCCCAACACATATTGCATCTCCGGCTTGTCACGGTTGAGTTGAGAGGCGTCGCCATTCCAGCATACTGACATCCATGCATCCCCGCTTCGCATCGGCGGCTGGTAATCGCTGGTGATCGCAAAGAGATGGGGCTTGGCCTTGATCAAAAGTTTCTCTGCATCGGCCAGCTCCTTTGGATCTATCGAATTGAACGAATAGCCGAAATACTTTAGGGCATTGCCGATTGTGGTCAGCTGATAGTCATGGACGATAGTCCGGCCCGAGTATTTCGTCATCGTCAAATCCCAGAACTGTTTCCACGTTGTCATGTTATCTTTGATGTTCTTGGTGTTGATGATGTAACCGGTGGTGCCCCAGTCCTTTGGCACCGCGTAAATGACTCCACCTATTTTGGCCTCTCCGATGAAAACCGCCTCATGGTTGGCTTCGATGAAATTCGGTATCTTTGATAGATCCAGCGGCTCAATCAGTCCAAGTTTGACATAGGTTGAGATCGTATAATTGGTACTCACCATAACGTCAAAAGGGCTGCCGCCGGCCTGAACTTTAGCCAGCATTTCTTCGTTTGATCCAAATACATTATGCTGGATGTGCACCCCGGTCTGCTCTGTGAATTTCTTGAAGTTTTCAGGGTCGTGGTAGTTGGGCCAGGTCGCCAGCGTCACCCGGTTGCCCAAGTTCGATGCGGCCTTTGCCTGCCTCAACCCCATAAGACCCGGCATGTTCGTGGCCATTACCGCAGTCGCCAAACCCAGACCGGTCGTACCTAAAAATTCCCGGCGGGATATGGAGCCCTTCTTGTAACGACTAAAAGTTTCCATAAATTTCTTTCTCGGATCCATAATTGTCCTCCTTTGTTCGTTTTAAAGTTACTAAATTTCTCGATTGATCAGATGAATGCCTGTGACGTTTATCACCCCCTTTCCCTCTCAAAAGGATCGAATTTCAATTACTCGAAAGATCTCCCCAACATTCTCCTTCAAGCATCCGGCATGGCAAGCCCGAGATCCCACTGCCAGCCCAACAAAACTGCGTCTCCGGGTGATAGACTCCGAGACACCGACTCGGCGGTTTTGGGGATACGCGCGAGTATCTCGCCAAGAGAATCGGTGACTACCCGAAATTCGGCCTGATGGCCCAGATAGATCCGGTTGGTGATACGACCTTTAACGCTGAAATCAACGTCTTTTGGTTTGGCACTGTCTGGAGGCCATATCAGAACCATCTCCGGACGAACCGCAATGGTTCCAGGCTGTCCTATTGTGAGGTGTTTTCCTCCCTCAGGATATGGAGCCGTCAGCAGCATCCCGGTTTTTGTCTGAATTGTTGCTCGAGTTGAATCTGCCGCGCTGACGGGTCCGGGGAAAAAATTTGACTCCCCAACGAAATCTGCTACGTAACGATCGACGGGTGTATCATAAAGTTCGGTCGGTGTTCCTGTCTGAACGATGTGACCGTCGCGCATGATGCTAATGGTGTCGCTCATGGACAGCGCTTCCTCCTGATCGTGGGTAACCAAAACAAAGGTGATACCCACTTCGCGCTGCAGAGACTGGAGTTCCATCTGCATTTCTCGCCTCAACTTGCGGTCGAGTGCCGCCAGCGGCTCATCCAGCAGCAGCACCGCCGGCCGGTTGATCAGGGCTCGGGCCAGTACAATGCGTTGCAGCTGGCCGCCGGATAGTTGCCAGGTGCGCCGTTTTTGGAAGCCGGGCAGCCGAACCAATTCCAGCATTTCACCGACCTGTTTTTTGATCTCCTGTTTAGGCAATCGCGGAGACCGCTGCCGTGGGCCATAGGAAATATTTTCTTCCACGTTCAAATGTGGAAAAGGAGCATAGTGTTGGAAAACCATGTTTACGGGCCGCTTATAGGCGGGCATGCCGATCATCGACACGCCTTTGTGTTGTACATCACCGCTGGTGGGTTGTTCGAAGCCAGCAATTAGACGTAGCGAGGTCGTCTTTCCGCAGCCGGACGGACCCAACAGCGAATGGAAAAAACCGCGAGGGATTTTGAGATTTGTGTTATCCAAGGCGACCACATCATCGTAAAGCTTCGTCACGTTAATGAATTCGATATCGATAGGGTCGCCGTGAATATCCGCCGTCGAGATACCGATATTTTCCCGTTCCATTTTTTCCCTTCAGCATTTTCAGTATAATGTATTGCTGTTGTGTACACACGAAATGACACCTTAAATATAAATCCAGCTCTTTGCAACACTCATTAACATCTGTCCCGGCTGATGACGCTTTTCCCCGGGACTTCCGGACTCCATGCGCTGCTTCATCTGCTGCCCCTTAAATTTGCACATCTCCTTCCGGATATCGCTGCCGAAGCCCCAGGGATTCGACTGGTTTTCCAGGTTGTTAAACGTTTCCAGCATCTTGAAGAGAAAATTCGATTCCATGAGCACTCAGCAGCACCTCAGCCTGGTCAAAAAGATCGTGTTTGGTGTCATGGATGACCCGTTTCGGGCTCAGAGGTTTACCGGCCGCAGGACGGAAAAACAAGAGAACGTAAAGTACTCAATCATTTCGTTTGTAAACGGGTGAGGAATACCCGATCGATTTGAAGACAAACACTTCCTTGAGAAGCATTTTTTATGCCAAATTGGGAAAAATCAATAACCACTTGAAATTATTATAATAGTCGTCTGGTCAGTGGTGGTGGAATCGTCGCAAAAATGAGATAAAATTATTCCAATTTTCAAGAGACTCAACCTAAAGGGAGAAAGAGAAAGGGTAATTTCAATAAATCTCATATTTAAGATTTAAGTATCATTTTTAAGATTCTCAAGTTTCGCACCTGATATTTTAAGGAAAGTCGCATCAGGCATAGGGTAAAAAGAAACCAGACCATCGCGTGCCTGTGCACGGTGATTACTTTATGGATACCGGTTCAAACTGATTGCCTCATTGTTTTTCCAAAAAATTTTATTTACCCCACACCAGATGCGGAATCGTGCCCCATTGGGGGTGCGAAACTTGAGTAAGATTTTATCCGATTGAAAGATGGACAGATATTCATAATGGTCGTTGAATGCTTAATTTTTTCAGTTTGTGTTTTGCCTTTGAATTTGGATTTTCTGCACGGCCATCAAAGAGATGAAGCTAAATACGGCGCCACCGATAAAAGGAATCCTGTAATCAATCATCCACAACATACCACCTAATGCCGGCAGAACAACTGCCGCAATATGGTTTATGGTGAAACTCACGGATATGCTTGCTGCGATGTCTTCGGGGTCCCCGATTTTTTGGAAATAGGTCTGAATGGCGATATGCAAATTGTAGAAAACTTGGTCAAGAATGTAAAGAACCATAATTAGCAATTTTGATTGAGCGGCTGCATATGCCACAAAAACAAATATTAGGCTAAAATATTCTATTGAAAGTATTTTTCTTTCTCCAAATCTTATGATACCTTTGCCGATGAGGGGGAACAGGAAATAATTCATCACGTTGTTAATCACGAAAAGGGTGGTAACTTCCTTAACCGAGAAATGGAACTTTTGGACCATAAGTAAAACCGCAAATACCATAAAAATTTGGCGCCGGGCGCCGGCCATAAAAGTGAGAAAATAATACAACCCGTATTTTTTACGGAAGATCATTTTTTTGCGCTGAGAGATAATATCCCTGTCGGTCGGATCCTGAAATAGTCCCCCGAAACCTGCCGCCATAATTAAACATCCAATCAAAAGATAGATTTGAGTAAAATTCAAAAGCGAAGATGTGAAATATATCAGGATGCCGGCACCTATATTTGTGATAGCAGCCAGGCTGCTCAATTTCCCGAATACCCATGGAGATGTTTCCTTATGGAAGTATTGAAGGGTTAGTGAATCACATGTTGTAGCAAAATAATGAAATCCGAAACTCATGATCAAGGTGGTGAAAACTAGCCCGTAGTACGAGGGAAACAATCCGGTTGCTGCCATTCCGAGCCCTAAA
Organism: Desulfobacterales bacterium; assembly: GCA_011049715.1. Classification (GTDB taxonomy): domain Bacteria; phylum Desulfobacterota; class Desulfobacteria; order Desulfobacterales; family UBA2156; genus UBA2156. Next base: position 7,142 of record DRHF01000134.1, on the reverse strand, counting down.
ATTACGATTGACAATGCTGACAGGCGATGCTCTTTGAGAAGCAGAAGGACAAAAACGACTAGGAATGTCAAAAATCCGGGGATCTCCCGTATGGATTGAATTATACCAATGTGGTTGCCTTCCAGACCGACTACATCGACAGCAAAATTATTAAATAATGTTAGCCAGGCCTCTAGCCCCAGGGTCGAACTGATGGTGAGCAGCACCAGGAAACGGTACATTTTATTTTGCTTTATATTGATCATTGAATCCCTTTCGACGTTTATTTTATCTTCAAAACGGAAAAACAGATTTTACCGATAATCCAATATTGATGAACTCGTAAAAAGTCATTTGCGAACGACTTTGAGCATTTTGGGATAAAGCGTTTTGATAGGTGGTACGTTAAGAATGTTCCGCCGCAGGCGGATTTGAGGAGGTTACGACGAGTTCTTGAAATTTAGTAGCACCTATCTGAACGCCCCAAAATGGTCATTTAGAGAGCAATATGGTCTTTTTACGAGTTCATCAACATTGCATGATCGCGCTCACGCTCGGTTTCCTTACCCCCCTGCCCTGAATCCAGAGCGGCCGAGAGTCCCGCGACTTTGCCTTCCAACCATGCTCGGTTCACGCCCTGACCACCACTCGCCCCTCCGGCAACAAACATATCCGAATCAACGCGCATGTGCGCGTTGGTCACGGGTTTTCGGGTAAATTGGTTCTTGGATTCTAAAATATAGGTTCCCGCGCAGGTGCGTTGGAAAACGAGCTCGTTGGCGGGTGTCCGGGTTCCGGCGATACAGAGCACATCGCAGGTCAATTTCATTTTTGAAAAAACAACACCATCGACTTTTCTCCTGCCTGTAGCGGTTCTGATGGTCTGTCCGGAATATACGGGGATGTTTGCTTCCTTTATTTTATTTGCCTCGGATGATGCAAAAATCTCTTTCTCAGAACGATTGTCTACAACACCTGCAACTGCCACTCCGGCATCAATCAATTGTTGCGAAATGACATAACCATTATTGTTACACGCCGCCACCACCGCCTGATTCCCGGGGCGAATGTAAAAACGATGCATCAACCTTTGTAAACCAGCGGATAGAAAGATTCCGGGAAGATCATTGTTTTCAAACACCATGGGATTCTCATAGCTCCCTGTAGCGATAATAACCCGTCCGGGTCTCAGTTCCCAGAATTCGTATGGCCGGGATACAGCCAATATGCCTTCATCGTACCAGGCAAATGCGGTGGCACCTTTGAGAACGCTGCAGTTGGCCATTTCTTCCACTTTTTTTGCCAATTTCACCGTATAGACCGATCGATACTCAGGGGTTTGATCTTCAGGTGTTTCAATAAGCGAAGTATCGTAAAGCCCCCGACCGCCAAGCATCTTTTCTCTTTCCACAAGCAAGACTTTCGAACCCGCCTGTGCAGCGTGTAAGGCAGCGGATAATCCAGCCGTTCCGCCGCCCACAATAAGGATTTCAGGCGCCGCCTGCATCCTTTTTGCCGGCGGGGCGTTGTTGATATCGGCCAGAGAGCCGATGCCGGCCATACGACGGAGAAATTTTTCCCAGATATGGTATGCCCACCGGATCCGAATGAAACGGCGATATTGAAAACCGGGCCGGACGAGAAAACCAAAAGAATTCGTCAGAGCCATCACATCAAAGGCCAAAGACGGCCAGGCATTTTGAGATTCAACACGCATGCCAGAACGCACCTGCACCATGCAGGTGCGCACGTTTGGGATGCCGTCTACCCGCATCAGACAGTTCGAGCAGTGTCCGGACATACAAAATAAACCCCTGGGCCGGTGATATTTGAAACTTCGACTGAAAATCCGTATACCCGCGGCAAATAAAGCAGCGGCAATGGTTTCTCCCTCATACGCCTTGACAGGCTTGCCGTCAAAAAGAAATTCTACCCCATGCCCCCTTTCAATGGTAAGGATCGGATGATCTTTTATACGAAATTTATCTTCTATTTTTCTCATTCTTCTCTATACTTTCGGTCGAAACAACCAATGATGAATCCACAATCAGTTTGCCTGTCTTGAATCTGTTCAGATTAAAAGGCTGAATGTGCTTTGGGGTCTCCCCGGTGAGGATCAATTCGGCCATTAGTTTTCCACCCGCAGGTGAACCCATGAAGCCATATCCGCCCCATGCGGCGCTTAAGAGGAATCCTTCAACTTTATCCACTCGCCCCAACAGAGGTCCGCGATCCGGCGTTTTGCTGACAACACCGGCCCACTGGCGCATCAGATTTACGCCGCCAAGTCCGGGGAATAGGCTTATAAATTTGCGCGCCATGTTCTGGACGGCCATCCGGGTACTCTTCAATCCGGAAAAAGGGAGGCGGCCTTCGACTTCCGCGCCACCGGCAAATTCGCCACGTGTGGTCTGATGCATGTAGCCCATGATGTGGGGCGATGAAAGCGCCACCGGAAGGAAGGGTTTGAGGGGTTCGGTCACAATCATCTCCAGGCGATAAATCTCCAGAGGAAGATGAAGACCCACCATAGCAGCGAGCTGTCCTGCAAACGCCCCGGCGGCATTCACTACCGTTTGGGTTTCGATGTTTCCCTTGGTTGTCCTCACGCCCGAAACACTTCCTGATTTGATGTCGATACCAATGACCTCGGTATGGGGGAAAATTTCTACGCTCAGTCGGCGAGCAGCCCGGGCATAGGCCCACACCACGGCATCATGCCTGGCAGAACCACCGTTTAATTGAAGAATACCGCCGGTGACCCATCGCGGGTTCAATGCAGGAACCAGACGAAGTACTTCATCGGCTTCGATTAAACGGGTATCCAGGCCGAGTTCTTTTTGTCGTTCGATATGGATACGGCATTCACCCAGCTCATCATGCGTGGACGCCAGAACTAAATATCCGGTGCGTGTAAACATGACATTAAAATCTAGCTCGGCCGATAGGGATTCCCAAAGCTGAAGGCTTTTGTCGAAAAGGCGAATCCATTCCAAAGATGCAAACGCGGAGCGGATCATTTCGCCGTTTCGGCCGCTGGCACCACTGCCGATATAGCTTTTTTCGAGAACCGCCACGCGGAGTAAATCGCTGCGGGCAAGGTTGTAGGCCAGGGACAACCCCTGGACCCCACCCCCGACAATCACCACATCATAATGACTACGCATCCTGATTTTCGTCAAATTCGGTTGCCAGCCACCCCAACGGTATTGGCTCCACCGGTGGTCGCATGGTCGGCACTCTGAGTTCTTTAACGTTTTGACCGGTCTTATTGGCATATAATTTCAACACGTTGACAGCACACATTTTACCCTGGCAGGGCCCCATAAATGCACCGGTAAACCGCTTGAGGGTTTCAATATGATCATACCCTTCTTCGATTGCACGTATCAGATCCGTTTCCGTCAGATCCTGACAATAGCAGACAATTTTTTTAGGCATATGCAGCACCTCGATTAAAAATTGACGCTGTTTACAAATAAAACAGCGACTCATTTATCACAAAATCTCTTTTTCTCAGCTCGGCTACAAACTCCTCCGCCGGCAGCATCGTCTCCGCACCATCGACCCCCTTTTTCTTAACCTTCCCTTGGGCGAGAAGTTGAGCACCGATGGAAAGCGGTATGCCGACGTTTTTAGCATAAGCGCGCTGGCCGTCCCATTTTTCCATAGGCGGATGGCTGGTTACAAACCTTTGCATCACATGATGATTCTTTAGCGATCCGATGACTTCTACCTGAACCGAATACCCCCATAATTCGGTCTGGTCTCCTTCAGAAACATTTAAGACATACTGTTTAACAAACTCTAATGGTTGTATTTTCATGCCTTCATATCTGATCGGTTTTGATTCATACACCCCATAGTTATAAAGCGCTTTGACCAATTCCATCGCCCGCGGCGGAAAGCAGCCCCGTATGCATACACGCTTGACACCCTCAATATTTTTTGAAAGCGTTTGGGATTCACCATGCGGCACATAGTAGGTGGTTTGGGTGCCGATGGGTTCGGGAAAGTCGACTGATCTGGCCCCTGAAAAAGGTGGGTTGGCGATGAGTTTACCGTTTTCATAATAAAAGCGGTTTTCGGTTCTCGGGTCAAATTCCCAGAGGATGACGTGTAAAAGGCCCGGCGAATGGGCAATGGACCGAAATGCGGCAAAATCGATGTCGATCTGCTCAACCTTGTCAAAGCGGTCGGCGCCCAGTTGCGCTAAAATATTCGTAATTCCGGGCGTTATCCCAACGCCACCCACTACCGAAATGCCTGCAGATCGTGCATTCTTATCCAGAGCCAATGTTTCTTCGTGCGGACTGATGAGATCCAGCATATCCACTTTTGCTTGAATGGCCGCTTTTATCGCATTTTCACAGAAGACCCTGGGAAGACCGTTGGCAACGACATCATAGCCCTTCATTAAGTCTGCCATTTTGGTTATATCTTCGGCATCGATCTTGTCGGCTTTTAGCCGTTTATCTCCCAGTTTTTGAATGAAATTTTTTACTTTCTTCAGATTGATGTCTGCGACCATGATCTCTTCAAAGTCGCTGGTTTTCACAAGATCGATTGTGGTTTCGGTTGCCATGGCCCCAACGCCGCCCAACACTAAAATTTTTTTCATCGCTCAAATCTCCTTAAATGATACTCGTTGATTGTTATTCATTGCCCGCTATACTGCTCATGGAATGTAAAAAATTTAATACTTAAATTTAAAACCAAATTTGTTTTTAATTTTCTTTTTCATCTCATTATAAATCTTCTTCGTAGCTGGGAAAGGCACTGCTGCATCAATGTCATAAGCCTCGGGGTAAGACTTGCCCCTTGGAGGATTTTCAATCCGATCTTTGTACTCATCTAACAGTGTCAGTACAATCCGGTTAATTTCTTTTCGCGGAATACCAACGACGGCGTGTGCCACTTCCGAGGCGAATGCCGGTCCTTCAGGGGTTTGTAAATCAACTGTTGAATTCTTGTGTGTCGAAAGTGCCTCTATATGACTCCCTGAGGCCACCAAAGCAGAGACGGTTGCAGCGGTTTCATAAAACGTCATGGGCTCAAGGGGACCGGCCAAAACTTTGGGTATGGTAAAGAAAGGAAAATGACTGTTTCTGCTGATCGCTTGCGAGCTGGCGCTGAGCACCCAGAGCAATGGCTGCATGGCAACCCCCTCCGCGCCGCCGCAAAAGCCACCCAGACACGGGCTTGTTTCACCGCAACCGCTAGATCTCAGAAGGGTCAAAAACTCCCCTTCACCCACGTGCACGGAGATATCATCGACAGCTAGGATTTTGCCAAACTGTTTGGTTAGGCGTTGGAGATAAATCCCGCTTTTCTCTTCATTCGTCATGTTAGATTTTTTCTATTAAGGAGTTTTTCTGTTCAGGGTCTTTGACAATATCAGGGAATTCAGCAAGTATTTTTTGTTCCTGATGAGGTGTTAAACCCCGAGGTATATGGTTTTTTATATACTCCTTGGCGATTTCCCTGGCGCGGCACCTCGCATCTTTTACCAGTTGGGGAGGTATGATCACGCGATTATCGTCGACAATCCGGGCGCCATGACGGGAAAAGATGCTTCTTGCCTCATGACTGGCCACCGCTATTCCGACATCGCTAAGCACTTCTAGTGAACCTTTGTGAATTTCTTTAATGGCCTCCGCTGAAAGAGGTTTGTACACAGTTTATCTCCTAATTGGTGTCCATCGACGGTTTCAAAATGGTCACTAAAGTGTCCAGTTCAGAAATGAGTAATTTTTTTGTCGTAATCAAGGACGAAAAAGGGTCTATGTTGAGCCGAACTTTCAGTCTACAATTTATATGATCGTTAGGTTTAAAGATGAAGTGGCGATGGTATTTTTTTAATACGATCTATAGCCCAGATGTTTAATTTCTAGCTTTATTAATTTGGCTATCATTTCATGTTGCTTTCGGATTATCCCTTCAGAAAGGGCGGTAACACTTATTGAAGCAATAATATCTTTCTGTTTGTTGTAAATGGGTACTCCGATCCCAGTGACGCCTTTATCAATAACGCCTTCGGTTAGCGTATATTTCAAGTTGCGGCATAAAGAGATCAACTTTTTCATATCTTCAATAGTCATTCCGTTAAAATCGTATATTCGGCGTTTATTTGTAAGCAGGATATCTTCGACTTGTTCGTCCGATAAAAAGACAAAGAGCGCTAAGCTGCCTGCTCCCATGCCGAGGGGTCTGCGCATGCCGACATCAAACACAATACGGATGGGAGAAGAACCTTCAACCCGGTCAATACAAAGGGAATCATAGCCTTCTCGTATAATCAGGTAGACCGTATCCCCAGTTTTTTTTGCGATATGCTCTAACGCAATACGAAATCGGTCTCTAATTGTAAATTGGTGCGCCAAATTTCCGAGAGTGAATAGTTTAAAACCGAGGCGATAAATTTTTGAAACCGGATCAAATCTGATCAAGCCTTCTGAATTCAACGTTGAGAGTATTCGATGCGTTGTGGAGACTTTGAAATTGGCGATTCCCGCAATTTTCGATAAACTGATGCCTTGCTCATTAAATTCTGCGATCACCCGAAGGAGTGAAACAGCTCGGTGTATGCTTTGGACTCCCTTTTGCTGAGATGAATTTACTCCTGATTCTGAGGGGGTATCTGCGTTCGACATCGCCATCGGTGGTGAATTCCCCATTTTTTGCTTTGCTATAATGTTTGGTCGACATTTTGCACAATCAAATTATATTCAATTTTCCGTTGCAGTTGTCAATAGAAAATACCGTAATATAATATTTTTTTCCCGCATTGTGGAAAAGTAGCCAAACATATCCAATCCGCAGATTACTGTGCGCCTCCGGTGTTTTCGAATCCTCCTGAGGGTACTAATAACTCAATTTTCGCACCCTCAATAGGGCGCGGTGCTGCATCTGGTGTGGGGAGAATAAAATTTTTTGGAAAAACAATGAGGCAATCAGTTTGAAACGTTATCCCGGAAATTCAAAAAAGCCATTCACAACTTCTTTGGCCTGCTCCAACGCTTTTCCCTTGAAACGAAGTTCCAGGGCTGCATTGAGCATATCCATGCTCAGCATTCTTTTCGCGCGTGCAAGTTGAACGATGGCCGCAAGGGCCCAATCCTTGGGTTTTATCTTACCGGCTTTGAAATCGATCGTTTGAATCT
>DRHF01000133.1 GCA_011049715.1 Desulfobacterales bacterium | reverse complement strand
CAAGTCCTTCGATAATCATATAACAAACCCATAGACCGAGTCCGGTTCCTTTTCCAGGCTCTTTTGTTGTATAAAAAGGATCAAAAATATTATCTAGATCCGTCTCTGAAATTCCGATGCCATTATCGATATACATGATCTTCAGCGTGGGGTTTTGATCAATCGAATCCATATCCGTATTGGATAAAATACAAGTTTCTATGATGAGTTCGCCGGCCAATTTTTTTTCACTAAAAGAAATGGCATCTGTCGCATTTATCATCAGATTTAAAAATACCTGTCTCAATTGGTCGGGATCGGCAACGACAGTATCACTTTCCGCAGACAGCTTACGTTTTAAATGTATGTTTGAGAGGACCGGTTGGAGTTTAATCATTTGGATAACATCTTCGATGATCTCATGAACCGAAACCTCCACCAAATCGCCGTTTGATTGTCTCGAAAAATCGAGAAGCTGTCTGATAATCGTATGGATCCGGTTAATTTCATTCTCTGAACGGATAAGATATTCCTTTTTCTCATCCGTTGAAATATGTTCCTGTTTGAGAAGTTCTAGATATCCAACGATAATTCCAAGGGGATTCCCGATCTCATGGGCGATGCCCGCAGAAAGCCTCCCAACAGAGGCCATCTTTTCTGCCCTGATCATACCTTTTTGGGCCTGTTTCAAATCGATGTTGGCCTTTTCCAGGGAATACACATTCGATTGGAGTTTCTCTTTATCTTCTGAAATCCGTTTCAGCATTCGGTTAAGCGCCTTGGAAAGCGTATAGAATTCGTTATCTTCGTTTTCGGGTAAAAAAAACAACTCATCATCTTCTCTGTAATTTTCCGCGCTTTTAACCAATCGATGCACCGGTTTCACCGTTTTTTTCGCTATCTGATAAAGACCGATCATGGTCAGAATGATCGTGTTTACCAGAATATAGATAAACAGTATCTGCTGCGAACGTCTCAAGACACCATAGATCCCTTCCAAGTTGATCAGAATGCCGGCGGCAGCGACAGTTTTCCCTTCCGAATATATAGGAGAGGATAGGATCATATGCCGGCTTTGTTTCCAAAGGACACCCCAGGTTGTACCAAAATATCGAGTTATTTTTTCTTCAATTTCAAGCGCTTTTAGCGTAGAAACCGAAAGATCATCTTTCATGATGCAGCCGGTTCCCCGAAAATATAACGCCTGGGTATCATTACCCATAATTAGGACACAAGAAAATCCCGTACCAACGACCAAATTGTCAAGTTTTTGATCCAACGTCTTATTAAAACGAATCTTTCCGGATTCTAAATACGACTCCAAGTGGCTTTCAATCGCCGCAACCAGAAGATCCCCCTTTAAGATTTCAGTTTTTAACAGATCCCTTTGGGTCAAGATAATCATCACGACATCGATCAATAGCATTCCAAACAAAAAAAGAACTGCCAGATTGATCGCAATATTGGTCTTTAACCCTCTGAAAAACATTTCCACCTCAACATATTGTGGTTTGAAAACCATCAGCGTGAAGCATATCTCTGATACCCGGGATATGGGGTGCGCCCACAAAGGCAACGGTGTTTCCCTTTTCCAAATAAGCCGCCATGCGTTCATACAAAATGGTGTCCCGCCGGTCGATGATAGATGAATCACGGCTTGGAAAGCCAATCCTTGAAGATTTGAGTCTTTTCAGATCTCCATCCAAATAACATGCCGCGTATTCCTGTGCATATTCACCCCAGTGATCAACCCGGTTTAAAAAATCAATAATTTTCTTGTGGGAAATACGCGCCAGGACATCTATCTGTTCTTCAATCGTTTCGAGAAAAATAACTTTTTTAGCCATACTGCATGCAACCCCATACGCCTCCATATCGACAGAATATTTCCAACCATTTTCTTCTAAAAACCCGGTCCAGAGTGTAAAAAAAGCCAGCCAGGACTTCATCCCGGAAACTATGGCGTATGGGGTGTTTGCGCTTAAACGGTGCGCGTTAAGAAAAAGAAATGAAAGTCTGTTTTGACGGAAAGGGATCAGGGCATGGGTGATTCTGTTGATGGTATGCGGATCCAATTCTTCAAAAAGATGAGGGGCATTTTCTTCGTGAAATCCTGCTTGAACCACCTTATTCATATTCTGCTTGTCCAAAGGACCTTCGAACAACACATGTTCCGCACCTTTTATATACTGTTTAAGAGAGGCTTTGAAGCTATAGGGGAAAAAATGAGCCGTGCCGACGAGGTGTGATGTTTTTTTATTTTTCTCCACCGCCCAAACCATCTTTAATTTCTTTTCGTACAGTCTATCCAAAAACATAATAATCCCAATCAGTTGGATAAGGCCGCCTGTATGCTGTTTCATCTCCCTGTTGACAGATCCGGTAACATCGGAAATGTTATGTGTGCGCACGCATCAGTCGAAGGGTATCCAGTATGGAAGCTTTTCTAAAATCAAGGACACACATTTCATATGTCTGCGTGGGGCTTCCCCCCCATTTTTTTTTAAATCTTTCTATCCCAGGATTCACCCCCAAACCGAGATGAATATATTGCTTATCGTATACCTTACTCATTTGGATCATTTCAAAAAACAGAAGGTCGGACGCTCCTGGAATTGGGCATTTTTTCGAACGGCATCCGATCACATAGGCAGAAAAATCTCGTGCAGAAAGATCAACAACGTAAAATGCAGCCAGATTGTTATTTTTATCCCAGGCGTTCAGGACAACCGAATCCCTCGAACGGTTTACAAATGTCGGCATCTTGAGCAAGAGGTTTTTTACGCGCATGGGTGGTTGGACTTCTTCGATAAACTCCGCGGAAAGGATGCCCTGTGCTTTTCCCATCTCAGTGGAGCGTTCAATAGATAATTTTTTCCGTGCAGTACTGCTCAGGCGGCCCTCGCCTTTTTTGTTGTTTCGATCATGGATATTTAGCGTATAGTAATCATCACACTCATTTTCCACACAGGATGATGTAAATTGTTTTGATAGTTCGGGTGCAATGAGTGATATCGTTGAAGGATTGATTTTTTTTTGCATCTGATCGACGAAGGTCCCCAACTCGTTGACATCAAACTTGTGCTGCAAGGGATATCCCACCAGAATGATTTCTTCCCCTCTGCGACAACCAAAATATCCATCGATCAGAAACGGCTCACCACCGGATACAGATGTCATCAGATCTACACTATGCTCCGGAACATATGCATTCGCTAAAATAAATCGTTTTTCATCAGTGGTTATCATGCACATGCATTTCTTCTATACAAGGGGCCATTTGGAATTTATCGCCCGAAGACAGCATCACCCAGTTTAGATATTATATAGATAATGACAGATTCTGCACCCCTCCGGCGCTTCAGACATGGCGTTTTTGGCTGCATCCATGATTTTCGAACGGTTGGAAGATCCGGAGGCAAAGCTCTCAAGGATTTTCTTATCATGCGCTTTCACCCGGCTTTGAAAACGCTCCCGATAAAATGTACACTTGTCACTCTCCCAAAGGTCCATCAAGTCATCATCGGGAAGGCAGCCATAGTGAACCGTCGGCATGGTTGTTTCTCTGCCCAAAAATGTGGTCGGACCGCCGATGGCAAGATTAATACAAGGAGCGACTTTCCCATCGTGGCGAATAAAAATGGACTTGCGGGGATCCTGATCACAGACCGGCTGTTCCTCCGGCGTAAAAGAGAAAGTAGTTGTATGTACATTTAATTTTTTTGCAAAGCGGCGGGCCTTTGACAATTCCTTTTTTAAACGGAGGACCTCCGGGGTCTCTTTTGTATTGAAAAGTCCGTAACCCTTACCATCCTCTCCCCGAATGACGTCGCATTGTTTGTAATTCACCTGATCGACCCCCAGGCGAACTGCCAGACTGATAATGTCTTCCACCTGATGAAAATTCATCGGCATTAGGACAAAGTTAATCATCGTCTTTGGAACCCTCCCAACCCGAAGTCGGGTGATATTACCCAGATTTTCACACACGCGTTCAAAACTCGAACCGATCCGAATCTGTTCGTAAACCTCTTTTGTCGCGCCATCCATTGACACGCAGATCCAATTCAAACCTGCGCTGATAATTTGTTCCGCTTTATTTTTATTCAAAAGGAGCCCATTGGTCAGAATGCCTGTCTCACATCCCGCCGCATGGGCCTCTTTAACCCAGTTAACCAACTCCGGTTGGAGCAGAGGTTCACCGCCGCCGGTAAAATCAATCGACTCAGTCTCAGGCAGATAAGTGCGTAGAGATTCCCATATCGTCTCTGACATGATACCTCTATTTTCTCCCTGTATACTGACCTGCTTCCAGGGGCACATGACACATTTGAGATTGCAGGCGAAGGATGATTCTATCTGCAAAAGCTGCCAACGTCTTTTTTTTAAAGATTTTCCCTGATAGACCTTGTTCAAAATCGGCTGGAGGCGGCGTTCCACATGTTTTGGCCATATCAGGGCTGCAAAAGAAAATTTGTTCATTACTCATCTCTCTCTGTCGGAATCCTGGCGCCAATATCTTAGGATCGCTTATCAAATACTCACGTTTCATGCCCCAATCCATCCGAGCATTACTATGCACAAAATAACGGTTTCGTTTCAGATAAGCAAGGGCAAGTATATGTATGGCTCCCCGGGTGTCACCGCAAAACCCTCCATTGACTTTACGTTTTCCTTTTTATAGTTTTTAGGTTTCGTAATTTACATATTTCTCAATCCGTTTTATATAACAACATAGATGAAAAAAAGATATCAAACTATCTGGAATCACGAAGTTAAACAGTATGATCAAATTTCCCGCATCCTCCTCGCTCACACACAGGTAAAACTCGGATGGAAAAGTCTTCTACCCCCTCTTTTGCTGCTCGATTATTTTCGTTTTAAGAGACGCCTTTATCTTACACGAAAGAATCTCCTTTTAACCAGACAATTGGCTTTCAATGCTGCCAGGGAAATCCACAATGGAAAAGATCGAGCATGGGAAATGCGCTCAATAGAAATTGAAACAAAGGCGCTTTTAGATAAAGAAAAAAAAGGATATTATGCCCCCAAGGTCAGGCGTAAACAGTTATATGAAATTGAAATTCTCATCGATCATTACCTGGGCCTTTTACAATCAACACCTTACAAATTTAACGAAATAGTTAAACAGGCCTATCCAACCAAAACACTTTACCTCTCTTTTCTTGACAAACTGAACCTGGCAGAAAAAGAAGTGATGCAGGCCGCAATTTCAACCATGCGAAAAGGGAGCAAAAAAGATCGAAACAAATGGTTTACCAAAGTTGCCCAAACTGTTTCGAAAATAAGGATAAAAGAGGCGGATCACCTATTCCCCAAAAAATAGTCAGAGTTTGTTCATCAATCTGTCCAGCTCCGTGGATTTTCTAACAACCAGGGCTGATGCATAGGAACAGAAAGGAACGCCACCCCATTTTTCTTTAAAACGGCGAATGCCCGGATGGATTCCCAGACCAAGGTTGATGGCCGTCTTCCCTCCGGATTGAGCCAATTGAATCATATGACTGAAAAGCAGATCGGAAGCACCGGGAATCATTTCTTTTGACGACCGGAAATTAAACAGGTTGAACGCGTAATCCGCAGCACCCAAATCCACGATGCTGAAGGCGACCAACACATTTTCCTTTCTTGCTTCCAGCAGCCGGACAGTTGTCGAAGTTTTTAAATATTGGGGAACCTTTTTGAAAATATGTTGTTGCTCTTGAGGCAAATCATGCGTTGAAATAAACTCCCTAATCAGTTTGCCATGGACCTTGTCATATTTTGCCTCAGTAACGTTCAGCTCTCTTTTGGCTCGTCTTACCATATACTCCACTGCAGGATCGAGGGACAATAAGGGCAATTGAATCCTATAATAGGCGTCCGTTGATCGCTTCTTGAGGTGGTGATCGGAAAGCCAGATTTCAGGGGCAAGGATGGCAACAGTGGAAGGCTGAAAATGTTCACAGGCCCAATGATAGGCTTTCTGAACATTTTTTTGCGTATTCCCGAGTGGGTAGCCGATGAATATAAGGTGCTTTTTTTGAAAAAAACTCAGGTAGTTTTCATGAAGGTGCGGTTCAGCACCGGAAATTGATTCAACATACTCAACCAGGTGCTCCGGTAGATAGGCGTGCTGGTAAACCCGTTTTGTCTCTTCCCTATTGAGCATCCTTCTACTTGGGTTTAGGTCCGAAAATCCTTTCGACCTCTGCCTTCCTCACACGGTCTATGGCAGCTTCTATTTTTGATAAAGCGACGGTGTCGGCCTTCTTTCCCAGAATCCGTTTGGCAGCATTCGATACTTTTTTTTCTGTATCTTTTAGTTTGGAAAAAAAAGCAGTATACCCCCTCCGGTCCTGATAGGTATTGATCACCAAAAAAGAATAATTTACACCATCGGTTTTGAAAAGCTTGCAATAGTGATCGATGAGCAGATCGATCTCTTCCATCTGCGACCGGCGAATTTCGTCTGAATATATACCATCGGTATCAGCATCTAGGATACTCTTGGTTTTATCTTCGATTTGAGCTAATTCTGATTCTCGGGTTCGGCCCTTTTTAATGATGTTCCGTGCCGCATCCAAGGCCAGTCGTTTGGTAAACATGAAATTTTGGATAAATATTTCCCTGGTTTGTTTCAGTTTCATAAAATTTAAGATAAATATGATCGGTATCGTCACATCCCATACACCGAGTGGTTTTGGCCTTACCACGGCCATTGATACCAATTTGGCCACTGCACGATCGCGGTCGAGTATATTTTTAAATTTTTTGTCTAAATCTTCCGGCAAGTCGGTCCCCTGTTTCTTCACTGTTCTAAACCACTAAAAAATTTCGTCTGCAAGGTTTTGGAGCCGCATTTCAATCTGTTGTCTTTCAACCGATAATTTTTCGCGAACTTTTTCAGTATCACCCAATTTTTCAAGAATTGCCCGATCCACTTCTTTTCCAGCATCCATAAGTAGATCCAGATGGGACTGGAACCCTCGCCGATTTTGATAGGTGTTCCAAATCAGTTGACAGTAGTCATTTCCCTCGCTTTTGATCAATTTAAGATAGTGATCAGCAAGGAGATGCACCATCTTCTCCATGGCTTTTTGCATGTTCGCGGAATTCAATTTCAAGGATTGAAGCCCTGTGCTGATATCTTTTGAGATTTGTAAAGTTTCAATCTTTTTTTCCTCCACCCCGGACATGCTTCTAGCCATATTCAGTGCAAGTTTTCGCGGAAACATAAAATGTTTGGTATACAGACGAATGGCGCTTCCCCTCCGGAGATAGTCGATAATAAACATCCCTGGTATGAGATAGCTCCAAACTGCTATCGACCGATTAACTATTCGCCCCAGAGTCACCTCCCGGGCAAACTGCTCTTCTGCAGCCAGTATCATGTTGTGTTTTTCCATTATAACACCTTGGTCCGTTTAACCTTGAGCT
>DRHF01000132.1 GCA_011049715.1 Desulfobacterales bacterium | reverse complement strand
CTCTGAACCCCGTACGCTTATTGTTTTTAACACTCTTTTGTCATGTTTTTTATACAACTAGAGGGTAAACAATGCTGTTGACTCACAAGCGCCTATTATTTATACGTATCTTATACGTATCTTAAAAAAACAAGGTCTTATCCCTGAAGGTGGGCTCTGGGCGGCCGTTGGTATTGTTGATTTCAAGGCTACCGTGGGGTTCATGAACGGCGAAGCTTATGCCGGGAGGGCAACACATGACATTTGAGCGTCTTTTGGAACCGCGTTCCATTGCCATTTTCGGCGGTGCGCAGGCCCAGGAGGTGATTCTCCAGAGCGATCGCATGGGATACAAAGGGGAGATCTGGCCGGTTCATCCCAAGAAAACTGAGATCCTGGGGCGCACGGTCTACCACTCGGTGGAGGATCTACCGGGAAGCCCCGATGCTGCGTACGTGGCTGTTAATCGCCACCTCACCATCGACATCGTCAGAGATCTCGCTGCGCGGGATACAGGCGGCGCGATCTGCTATGCCACCGGCTTTACCGAGGCGGGCGAGGAGGGTTCCGAACTCGAAGAGCGACTTCTGGAGGCCTCGGGTGACATGCCCCTGGTCGGGCCGAATTGCTACGGGCTCCTCAACTATCTCAACGGGGCGATGCTCTGGCCCGATCAGCAGGGCGGCCGACGGGTCGACGAAGGCGTGGCCATCATCACCATGTCGTCGAACGTGGGTTTCAATCTCACCATGCAGCGGCGCGGCCTTCCCATCGCCTACATGATTTCCCTGGGGAACAGGCTGAAGTTCGATCTCCATGATGCGATCCACACCTTCGCTCGGCAGGACCGGGTCACGGCGCTTGGGCTCTTTGTGGAAGCGATGCCTGACCCGAAGGCCTTCCAGGAGGCAGTCAACGTCGCCCGAGAGCTGGCCAAGCCCATCGTTGCCATCAAGATCGGTCGCTCCGAGGTCGCTCAGAAAATGGTGGTATCTCATACGGCGTCGCTCGCCGGTTCCGACGTTCTGGTGAGTGCTCTGTTCGAGCGCCTCGGCGTGGCTCGAGTCGATTCTCTGGAAGCGCTCATAGAAGCGCTGAAGGTGTTGCACGTTCTCGGTCCATTGAACGGTGGCCGGATCGGGGCCATGAGCACCTCGGGGGGCGATCTCACGCTTCTCGCCGATGGCATGGGTCCGAGCCTGACCATGCCCCCGCTGTCCGAAAAGGTGACCCAACGTCTTCGCGCGACGGTGCACGAGCGGATAGTGGCTGCCAATCCGTTCGATTTCCAGATGTTCGACTGGAATGACGAGGAACAGAACGCTAAGAACTTTACCGCCTTTTTGTCAGAAGACTTCGATGTTGCACTGTGTTTGCTCGATTACCCAAGGGAAGACTGTTGTGACCAGTCGACCTGGAGTGGGGCCGAGAGTGGTTTTGTTCGAGCAGCAAAGCAGACCGGCACCAAGGGCGCGGTGCTGGCGACCTTTTCAGATACGATTTCAGAATCGGTGGCGGCGCGTTTGATGAAAGAGGGCATTGCATCGCTTGCCGGCATCGATGCCGGGCTCGCAGGCATCCAGGCGGCGGTCGATGTGGGCGCTGCCTGGCGCCGCTCTCCGTATCCACTGTTACTCACGAGTGAGGGTTACAGCAAAGACGATCCGGTCGAAGTTCTGGACGAGGCTGACTCCAAGGCGTTCCTCGCCCGATGTGGCGTTCCGGTCCCTCTCGCGCGAGTCGTTCGCAGCGTCGGGGAGGCGGTGGCGGCGGCCGATAAGTTGGGCTATCCGGTCGTCGTCAAGGCATTGGGCGTCGCGCACAAGACCGAAGTTGGGGGCGTCAGACTCGACCTTGGCAGCGCGGACGAGGTGTCGGCGGCGGTGACGGAGATGTCGAATCTCTCCGAATCCTTTTTGATCGAAGAGATGGTTGATGGAATCGTGGCGGAGCTGATTGTCGGTGTTGCCCGCGATGAGCAGTTCGGCCCCTATCTGCTGATCGGCGGCGGCGGAATCCTGGTCGAATTGATGAAGGACAGTGCGTCACTCCTGTTGCCGGTCGACAGGGAGCGAGTGATGAATGCCCTGGGAGAACTGCAGTGTGCACCGCTGTTCCATGGCTTCAGGGGGAGGCCCCGTGCCGACCTGAGCGCCGCTGTTGATGCCATCCTGGCGATCGCCTCTCTTGTCGAAGAAGACCCCGCATCCATTGCCGAGTTCGATGTCAATCCGTTGATGTTACTTGCCGACGGCCGGGGGGTCGTCGCGGCCGACGCGCTGATTCGCAGGAGGCTGTCCTGAGGCACAGCCACCGGAATCAGAAAGGGAGTCGAGTGCTTCACAAAGAGCAGTGATGCATGAATACCTCAATATCATAAGAGTGGAAAGGATCCAAGCACATGAAATCCGACGGCAATGAGATCGAGAAAATCATCGTCGAGAAGGCGAAAGAGGTCGGGGCGTCGTTGGCGGGAATCGCGACCGTCGATGATCTGAAGGCTGCCCCTTCCTATGCGGCCTACGACAAAGCGCCGTTCTACGAAGAATACAAGGGTGTGGAATGGCGCGAAGAGCACAAATCAGTGCTGGTGTGGGCTTTGGTCCATCCAGAATCCGAGCCCGTACTCGATTGGTGGAGCATGAAGGTCCCGGGCTTTACCCCCGGCAACGGTGTGTTGAGGATGCAGTCGCGAAAGCTCCGGGTGTTGCTGGGTGAAGAGCTCGGAATCAAAGCCCTTTCGCTGCCGTACCAGATCGAGTACGGGGGGGCTTTCCTCAAGGATTCCGCAGCCCTGGCGGGTCTGGGGGTGATCGGCAAGCACAACCTCCTGGTAACGCCGGAGTTTGGAACGCGTGTCCGTCTTCGAGGGATCTTCATCGAGAAAGAACTCAAGCCGACCGGTCCGATCGACTTCGACCCGTGCACAGGCTGCGACATGCCCTGCCACCGAGTCTGCCCGAGAGGGGCGTTTCGAAGCGGGGCCTTCGAGAGGCCGTTCTGCAAGGAGGAGAACGACCAACGCGATGCCGATACGGAAATACTCGATGGTTCGATCATGGGGATCGAAGAGGCCAGCGAGGTCACCAAGCCCTGCCGGTACTGCGAGTTTGCGTGCCCCGTCGCGCAGGGCGCCTCGCCGGCCATAGGAGACAGCGCATGAATAATGCGGGATAGCCGCCTTTACCGTACTTCAGTCGGAGTGGGGTCGGGGGTCGTATCTTACTAATGAGTGTGTTATTATTTAGACATCCGTTGCCATTTACCCATGGATTTATCTGCAAAGCCGGGCAGGGTTTTTAATCGGGAGCCGGGTCACTGTTTGAAGGTCTTAGCGGGCGTTTAACCGTAACCTTCCGGGGCCTTGTTTTCAAGCATCTTAAGACGAATGACCCGGTTATTATATTTACAGACCGGCCGAGTTCCGGTTTTACACCCGCTTTGACCTGAGTTTGAGCCGCCGACCGATTCAATATCCTGCTCGGCGCTCGGGTCTAAATATATATGGCCTCATTAGTAATTATTAATTATTGAAGATGCGGCGTTGTTGTTCTACCGCTCAGAGAGGATTTTTTTCACTCGCCCTACGATGCCGTTTGTCAGGCGAACTTTAATTCCATGAGGATGTGTGGAGGACTTTGTAAGAATATCCTTAACGATTCCTTCCGTCAGTTTCCCGGTGCGCTGATCCTGTTTCCGGACAACCTGAACCAGAGTTCCCACTTTAATATCCGATTGATTTCTTCCACTCATTTGTGGCCCCTCAATTCACTTCCGATCCCCGACCCTCCCTTGCAACTACCACTTTTGAAACGAGTAGGGTTTAGTCCATTTTCTTTTCATTTTTTAATAACTCATCAATAATCTTCGGTATATATTCATTTGCCCTGTCAACATGGAAACAGCTGGCACCGGCGCCTGCATGTCCGCCCCCTTCAAATTGGGTTAGCATTTTGCCGACATTGACGTTGCAGTTTTGGTTTAGGACGCTGTGTCCGACCTTTACCATAACCTTTTCCCTGGTTTCATCGGCAAAGCCGATGGTAACGCCGGCGACTGCATCCGGGAATAAGGAGTAGACCAGAAAACGGTTTCCCTCAGGAATCTTGCCTAAGGTGCGAAAATCGGTGACGGATACATGGCCATGCAAGAGGGTGTTGGCTCGTAAGTCGATTTTATAAGAGTCGTTTTTTTGAAGAAATCTTTGACAGCGTTGAACGACTCGTGGATCCGCCAGAACCTGCTCGATCGGTTGGTTGCGCAAAAGGGCTACAAGATGATTCCAGTAGGGCGCATCAGAGGGATTCCGGTCCGACACGGTCATGGAAAGGTATATATAGGGATGATTTTCGGGGTGGAGGATTTCATCCAGCAGTAGGTTGGCTGAATCAATTTTATCAGTTTGTGCTACTAATTCACGGTAATCGCGTCGAAATCGTCCTTGATAATAGTCATAAACGAGGCCGGCCGCCGACGGAACTATTTTAAAGGCGCCCTCAAAGGGATGATTCAATCGATTCGAATAATGGTGATCAAACCAGAGGTGACAATTCTCATGATAGGGTAGATTGGCGATGATGTCCCCCGGGTAAATCTGCACGCGCTTTTTTTGCATATCATCGGGTGATACCCACTTGATCGGTTCGATAATAGGTTCGGCTTCATGGAGAAGTACGGCACAAACAACGCCGTCAAAATCGGGTCTTGTCACAACGCGCATAGCTGGTTTTACATCCTTACTCAAGTTTCGCACCTGATATTTTGAGGAAAGCCGCATCAGGCATAGGGTAAAAAGAAATTTTTCCGGAAAAAATTGATGATGAGCGCCCTGACAACGGCACAAGCCTTAAAATAAGCGTAAATGGCTTAAAGCAACTGATATCAAAGCAAAAAACTAGACTTTCGCGTGCCTGTACACGGTTGATTACTTTATGGATACAGGTTAACACTGACTGCCTCATTGTTTTTCCAAAAAATTTCTTCTTACCCCATACCAGATACGGCACTATGTCCAATAGGGGGTGCGAAACTTGAGTAATTCATTAAAATAGATTTATAATCTTGTAATCCTGAGGACGGGGTTGTTTTTTTGTATGTCCCCTATCGTTGTTTGAGGGAAGCATTTTTTAGCGCTTCAAGGACAATTTGGGCTGCGCTCTGATGCCATTTTTCCGGATGGGCTTTCAGATACACACCGACAATAGCACAGGTCTGATGTGAATCTGCATCCAGTTGATATTCAAGCTTGCCTCCTTGGGCATCGCATACGCCCATGACATAGGCATGATAGGAAGATGCTGCCGTGCTGTTTATATTAGAGACTTTTTTCATCACCCGATCATATTCTCTCATCATTTCGACCAAATCATTTCCAAGCAAAAAAGCGAAAGATACCTCCCGCTCCGACGGTATGTCATTTCCCTGTTTCGTGATTTCCTGAATCTCACAAACTGCGCCTGCCCTGTTGAAAGCAGCCTTAATCTTTATGGCGGTTTTATAATCCACACTTTTCTTTATTACCGTTGGTGAGCCCGCAAAGAAAATACGTTCAATTTTCTCTGCATTCATATTGTAAAGGAAAGCCAAATTCTTTTTAACTCCCTCTTTTGCCATTCCACCCGATAGGGTTCCGTCAAATGTGATTTTATAGCGTTTGTCTTCCATTTTTTTCCGGGAGATGAAGGGTTGTCAGAAAACTTTTCACAATTGATTATAACAATATGCGGAATACGAATCAATGTTCAATTAATCATTGCCAAAACCAACACACTGCAGTATGGGCAGTATGCATTTAAAACATATGGGGAGTTGGTTTTCGTTCAATCAGGAGCATCGATAGCATCTGATAGACGGTGGTGAAATGAAGATAAAAAAGAAATTAATTATCGGTTCACGTGCAAGCGATTTGGCTTTGTGGCAATCGAATTTTATTAAACACGAACTTGAAAAACGCTATAAGGATTTAAAAGTCACCATTAAACGGATCAAGACAAAGGGGGATAAAATTCTAGATGTTGCCCTTTCCAAGATCGGTGACAAAGGATTGTTTACAAAAGATCTCGAAAATCAATTGTTAAAGGGGAATATTGACATTGCCGTTCACAGTTTAAAGGACCTGGAGACACACATCCCTGATGGCCTGAAACTTGCCGCAATCACCCGGCGCCATAAAGTTGAAGATGTATTGATCGCAAAAAAACCAAGGGTTACCATCAGAACATTACCCCATGAAGCGACGGTGGCTACCGGATCGCTTCGAAGAAGATCTCAACTTCTCCATATCCGACCTGATATAAAAATTGTCGATCTGCGCGGAAATGTTCCCACTCGCATCCGGAAATTTTTGAATTCCGACTGGCATGGCATCATCCTTGCCCGGGCAGGTGTTGAAAGATTGAAGATGAAACAGCATATCTCTTCCTATATCAGTGTGGATGAAATAATCCCTGCAGTGGGACAGGGGGCTTTGGGAGTTGAAATAAAAGCAGACAATCAATTTGCAGCGGAAATGGTTCAGGCGGTTCATGATCATGATACATTCCTGGCCGTATCTGCTGAACGTGCTTTTTTAAAAAGCCTCCGGGGCGGATGCCAGGTTCCGATAGGGGCATATGCCCAGGTTAAATCAAATGGGTTGTACCTTGTGGCAGTGATCGGATCGATCGATGGAAAAACTCAAATTAAAAAGAAAACAAGGGGAAGCAAAAGCGACCCTGAAAAAACAGGAAAAGCATTGGCAGAGGATCTGTTGAAAGCAGGTGCCGGGCGGATATTGGATGATATTTATAAAACCTAACTCAAGTTTCGCACCTAATATTTTAAGGAAAATCGCATCAGGCATAGGGTAAAAAGAAATTTTTCTGAAAAAAATTGATGATGAGCGCTTTGACAACGGCACAAAACCTTTTAAGAGTTATCATTTCAGAAGCAACTGATATTGCAAAAGAAACCAGACCATCGCGTGCCTGTGCACGGTGATTACTTTATGGATACCGGTTCAAACTGATTG
>DRHF01000131.1 GCA_011049715.1 Desulfobacterales bacterium | reverse complement strand
TGATTTTGCTTTTTGCCCCCCTGTATCCGAAATTGATGGCATTGTTGACTTGGATTTCATTACACGCCTGAACACATCGACCGCAGTTGATACATCTTGAAAAATCCCTGACAATGAATGGATTAACCGTCTCCATTGGATACGCGGTTTCAGTTGCTGAAAACTTCTCGCCGGATACCTGATATCGGTATGCAAGGTCCTGTAGCCGGCAATCGCCCCAGACCGGGCACAATTCGCTGCTGTCATCTTCCATTTGAACCTTAAGCTGAAATTGGGTCCAGTCGTCTCCATCTGAACCCCGAATCGAGCAGTTGTGATTACCCGATGACAAAAGAAGCTCGATCAGCATTTTTCTGGCTTCGATCACCTGGGGAGATTCGGTGCGGACCACCATGTTGTTTGCGGCCGGAGCAGCACACGAGGCCACCAGGGCACGCGCCCCCTCTACCTCAACGACACATATTCTGCATGAGCCGGTTGGGGTGGCGCCTTTGAGGTGACAAAGCGTGGGGATATCTATATGGTTACGATTGGCGATTTGGAGAATCGTTTCTCCGGTGTCAAAAGAAAATTCATTCCCGTTGATGATAATTATATTTTGAGCGTCCATCATACTGAAATCTCTCCTTAAAATCGAACCGTTTTTTACCGGTCACCCTTAGAGGCAGAACGGTCAATGGTCTGAAAAATCCACCTGTATTTATAAGATGTCCCCGACTTTGTCAACCGGGCTTTTCCCCATTGTTTTTTCTTTTTTAAGGTAATATCTGCCGATTTCCGTCATGCCCACGATGTGCTGAATAATCAGCTGCTCGATCGCTTTGGGTCTAAAATCCCTCATCTTAAACTGCAAAATAGTTTTAGCTATGCTCGTTTTGGCATAGGGAAGGTCGACCGCTGAATTCGGATCAAAAGCGCCTTTTTGTCTTAAATCTTCAATCACCATAAATAAAGCCCGTTTTATTCTCCAATCATATATCTTTTTGGCCAGATAATAAAATCCGATTAAAACTAATAGACTTAAAATAATTTGGCTGGTTTGTGACATATCCGTTTCATCCAGAAAGTTATATTGGTCATTGCCGGGCTTTAAGTACCCGGTTTCTTTTTATAACCTTTTTTTTGAAGAAATCATAGTACTTATAACACCTTTTCCTTGATCCGCACTGCTTTTATCATTATATTTTATTGTAATCCGATTTTTCGGATGCGAACCGATGGTTAGGAGGTGCAAGCATGATTCCTGAAATTAATAAAATACTCTACACCACCGACCTTTCCGAGAACGCCAAGTACGCATTTGGATATGCGATGAGTCTGGCCAACCGTTATGGCGCCGCGATCACCATTCTGCATGTACTGCATGTTTCACCCACCAGTTATAGCCTGGTGACCGGCATCATTGGTGAAGAAGAGTGGGATGAACTCAGGCAAAGTAAAGAGCAGGGAGTCCTTGACAAGATCAAAGACGGTATCAAGAATTTTTGTATGGAAGCGAGCGCCGAAGTTCCGTCCTGTTCTTTTATTACGGACGAGATTATTGTCAAGACAGGCAATCCGGCCGAAGAAATTCTACTCCAGGCTGATGCCGGTGATTACGACCTCGTAGTGATGGGCGCCCGCGGGCATGGGATCATGACCGGCGTGATGGTGGGAAGTATTTCAAGACGGGTTGTAAAGCGATGTAAAAAGCCCGTTTTGGTGGTTCACCTGCCTGAAAGAAAAATGGAATAATAGACCGAACCCCTGAGGTATTACATTTATCCCTTCCATCCCTTCGTATCAAAAAAGTTAAATTTATTTGGTTGATATATAATTTTATATCTTGTTTTTAATTTAATATGAATGTACTTAACGCTTTAAACAGATGATAAAGATGGCTGTGCAGTTTTAACATATTAATACCTCAATTGATCGCAAACAAAAGGTAATAGCTAAATCTTATAATCTTGATGGAACAAAACTGAAATTAGTTATAATGGTTGTAAAAAGGAGGTGATTAAATCATAGATAATAAAGGCGGTTCAGAAACTCTGAGCTGAATCCGATCGTGGAAAGGAGGTGATAATTCGTTAATGCGTAATACATTTGATGGTCGCACTAATGATAACTTTAAACGATAAAAAGGAGGGATCTGATGAAAAAAATTGCGTTTGCAACGATATGCATATTTTTGTTTGTCGCCGTTTTTAGTTTTTCTGCAGCCCAGTCAGTGCAAGCAAAGGAAAAGAAAATACTGTTGAAAGTTCCTATCGCTTTTGCCACCGTGCTGCCGGGTTTAGGCGATATCATCGTGTGGATCCGCGACAAGCTCGCGGCCGCCAGTGGCGGCAGCCTCGTCATGAAGGTCTATGAACCGGGCAAGCTGGTGGCGCCCTTCGAGATCCTCGATGCCGTATCAAGCGGTAAAATAAACGCGGGCTATGCAGCGTCGGGCTATTGGGAAGGAAAGATGCCCGGTATTTCGATTTTCACGGCCATTCCTTTCGGCCCGGAGGCCCCTGAATTTATTTCATGGATGTTTTACGGTAATGGCCTGAAGCTGTATCAGGAGTATTACGACCAGGCGGGCTATAATGTGAAGGTATTGCCTGCCTGCATTCTTTCTCCCGAGACCTCGGGGTGGTTTCACAAACCCATTGAATCGGTCGCGGATCTCAAGGGCTTGAGAATGCGTTTTTTTGGCCTCGGCGGCATGACGATGGAGAAGCTGGGTGTTTCCGTCAGCCTGCTGCCCGGGGGAGAAATTTTTGCCGCTCTGGAGAAGAAAGCCATTGACGCCACAGAATTTTCGATGCCTGCTATCGACCAGAGACTGGGATTTTATAAAATCGCCAAGTACAACTACTACCCCGGCTGGCACCAGCAGGCTACCTATCTGGAGCTGCTTATCAATAAAGATGTCTGGAACAGCATGTCTCCCCAACAGCAGGCGACACTGGAAATGGTCACCATGGCTGGAGTAACTTACTCCCTGGCCGAAACCGAGGCCATCCAGGGCAAGGTCATCAAGGAAAATATCGAGAAGCGGGGCGTGACAAACATGTACTGGTCCGATGAAATGCTGGCAGAGTTCAAAAAGGCCTGGGAAGAGGTCGCAGCCGATCTATCCCAGAAGAGCCCGATGTTCAAGAAAACTTATGACGACCTTCAGGCATTCCGTAAAGACTATGCCTACTGGTCAAATCTCGCCTTTTTACCGCGTGGTAAAAAGTAGTATTAGAATTGATCCACCTACGAAGGACGAAGGCGCGGGGAACAATAAAAGAAATTGTCCCCCGCGCTAGGGGGCGAATGCGTGGCCACTGCGGCCATCATGATTTGCTGGAACTTTATGGAAGTGATATAACAACTTATCAGCGAGAGCTATTAGCGGTGCTCACACCCGATGGGTGTTTTTTTATTTTTCCAAACCTTTAGATTTTTGAGGTACCTTACAACCACTATTATCCTATTTTTCAAATTTATCTTTACATGATTGCACAACTTTACTTTATGAATAGGCACAGCATGCTGCCAAGGATTCATTGACTTCAGACATGAAATGACCGAAAGGGAACTTTTGAAAAGAATCATCAGAGGAACGCAGAGTATCCTCATCGTTGTTGTAGCTATCACCCGTCCTACCCTCCCAAACATAAACACTTCTCCAATAAATCAATATACTTGAAGCGCTGGAGCTATGGCGGTAGATAGAAGGAGATCGATATGAGTACAGAGACCAATGAAGCACCGCAGTTTTGCAGAGCCCTCGACGGGTTTATCAATCGGACCGGCCAGCTGATTTCCTGGCTTGCCGCCGTACTGATCGTCGTGATTATCGTTCAAGTCATTTTGCGGTACGTTTTCGGCAGGGGCCTCGTCGTGCTGGAGGAGGTCCAATGGCACCTTTACGCCATCGGTATCATGTTCGGTTTTTCCTATGCCATTGTTCATGATTCCCACATTCGGCTGGACCTTCTTCACGATCGATTTCCACGGCGTAGAAAGGAAAAGGTGGAGATTTTCGGTGTTCTTTTCCTCCTGATGCCGATGATCATTGTCATCCTTCTCCACAGCTGGCCTTTTTTGTACGATTCCTTGAGACTCAACGAACGTTCGGACGCCCCTATGGGTCTCTGCTGCCGGTGGTTTATTAAGGGGTTTCTGCCCATCGGGTTTATCATGCTGGGTCTTGCGGCTATATCGCGCCTGGTTCGGGCTATTGCATATCTGATCCTAAAAAAGGAATGACGAGATGGAAGTAAATGACATTCTGATCATTGCGATGTTTTTGACATTTATCGGGCTGTTGTTTACCGGCTACCCTATAGCCTTTGTACTTGGCGGCGTAGCGATGATATTCGGCGGTATTGCATATCTGTCTGATCTCTATCTCGGAACCATCACGGGAATTGATTTTATGTATCTCGGGATGGTGGTCAACCGGATCTATAAACTGATGGACAACTGGGTCCTGGTAGCCGTTCCCATGTTTATATACATGGGGTTGATGCTGGACCGATCGGGCATTGCCGAAAAAATGATGAAATCCATGCAGGAGTTGTTCGGTAAAGTGCGCGGCGGTCTGGCAGTTACCGTTACCGTGATCGGCATTATTTTGGCCGCATCAACCGGTATTATCGGCGCATCCGTGGTGCTTTTGGGTCTGCTCTCCGTACCGGCCATGCTGAAACAGGGTTACGCCAAACCCCTTGCCCTCGGTACGGTTTGTGGCGCAGGCACCCTTGGAATCCTCATTCCGCCCAGTATTATGCTGGTAATCATGGCAGACCAGCTGGGTCTTTCGGTGGGTGATTTATTCATGGGCGCTGTGTTTCCGGGTATAATTCTGGGTTCTATGTATATTGCATTTATTCTTTTATATTGCTTTCTTAGACCCAAGAACGCCCCTCTTCCCGACGATCTGCGTCCGGTTCGGCCGCGGATGCTCTGGGAGGTCTTTAAAACCATTCTGCCCACAGCCGCACTTATCATAGCGGTGCTTGGTTCAATTTTTGCCGGTATTACAACGCCAACAGAGGCCAGCGGTGTCGGTGCCCTTGGGGCAACACTGCTCGCTGTATGGAACAAACGGTTTAATTTTAAGGTTTTAAAGGAAGTTTTATATGCTGCTTTTAATACAACAGCCTACATCTTCGGTATCTTCATAGGCGCTACCTGTTTTGCCCTTGTGCTGCGGGGTCTCGGGGGGGACGAATTTATCGAAAGAGCTTTAACCGGACTACCGCTGGGTCCTTATGGCGTAATTGCCGTGATTTTAGGATGCGTCTTTTTGCTCGGTTTTTTCTTGGACTGGATTGAAATAACGCTGATAATTCTACCCCTGCTTGCCCCGGTGGTATCGGGCCTCGGCATCGAAATTCCCGCGAAAATCGATAATCCCGAATTGGTCTGGTTTGCCGTTCTGGTAGCCGTAAGTTTACAAACGTCGTTTCTAACACCACCGGTAGGTTTTGCTATTTTTTATTTAAAGGGCATTGCACCGCCGGAAGTCGTGCTGCTGGATATCTATAAGGGAGTGGTGCCGTTCATTATACTACAGCTACTGGGTTTGCTCGTCGTTGCAATCTGGCCCCAACTCGTCGTCTGGCTACCCTCGATTGCCTATGGGGGTTAGCCCGAACCTTTCATGAAATATCCGAGCCAGCTATGGAAAGCATCAGACATTTGAGCCAGCATTTTATAGTAGCTCTTTAATGCCCCCCCACAAACAGTCTGGGCAGCCAAAGAGCGACTTCGGGAAAAAAGAGCACGATCGCCAGACCGATACACTGCAGGACCATATACTGCATCATCCCCTTATAAATCTTTCCCAGGGGCCAATCCGGGGCCACACCCTTAAGATAATATGCGGCCATCGCCACCGGCGGCGATAGAAAAGCGGTCTGCAGATTCACCGCCACCAAAGTTGCAAACCAGACCAAGTTAAATCCCATTTTCTCAACCACTGGGTAGAAGATGGGAATAAAGATAAATACGATGGCCGGCCATTCCAGTGGCCAGCCTAAAATAAAAATCACCACCATCAATATGACAATCAAGAGCATCGGCGAAACAGTCAGGGAAAGTAACGTGTTGGTGATCAGAGAGGCGGTCCCTAACCGAGCAAAAACCGATCCATAGACATTGGAGGCCACTGCAAGAAAAAGGATCATACTTGACGTCTGAAGAGTTTTCATTGCAGCGTTTTTCAGGGTCGATCGGTTTAGTCTCTTGTACAAACCGGTCAGTATAATCGAGCCAGTGGCAGCCATCGCAGCCCCTTCGGTGGGGGTGGCCAGCCCGGCAATGATGCTACCCAAGGAAGCAAAGATAATTGCACCCAGCGGGATGATGCCAGTGCCAAATTCCCGAAGGACCTCAACATATGAGGTCGGTCGCTGTTCAGCAGGGAGTCGAGGACCCAGTTTGGGATTCATGTAACATCTGATCAACGTATATGCGATAAAGAGCCCCGCGAGGATCAGACCTGGAAAAATTGCTGCCAGAAAGAGCTGCACAACCGAGACACCCAGTACCGGCCCCAAAACCACCAGGAGCACACTGGGAGGGATCAAGATTCCCAGACATCCGCCGGCCGTGATTACACCGGCCGACATGGCCACATCGTATTTGCTCTTCATCATTTCCGGGGCGGCCATAAGCCCAATCACGGTGACCGAGGCGCCGATAATACCGGTAGCCGTCGCAAATACGGTTGCGGTAAATAGGACTCCGAGGAATAAAGAACCTCGAACACGGGCAAAAATAAACTGAAAGGACTTGAAGAGACGTTCCATCAAACCCGCCTGCTCCAGCATATGTCCCATAAAGACAAACAGCGGAACAGCCGCCAGGGTCTCCTCCTTCATCAGTCCGATGGTCTGAAAGTACATGAGGTAGAAGACTTGGGGGCCGATACCAATGTAGCCGAAAACGATAGCAAGGATAATCAGGGTAAATGCAATGGGAAAGCCGATAAAAATACCGGTCAAAAGCGCTCCCAAAAGAATCAGGCCAAGATACTCGGGGCTCATATCCACCTCCCCCGAAAGGCCGCATAGGCGCTCTTCAATGTCTCCGAAATCCCTTGAATCATGAGAAGAATAGCGGCCACAGGCACCACTGTTTTAAAAGGATAGATAGGCGGCCTCCATGGGCTGGTATCGGAATGCTCAAGAATGTCCCAGGAATGGAGGGCTTCTTCCGACCCTGCCAGAAAAAAGAAGATCATCCCCGGGAAGAAAAAGAAGAGGTAAAGGAAAGCGTCAACCCGTCCCTGCCACTTAACCGAGTACTTTTCATAAAAGAGGTCGGTGCGGATGTGCCCCCCCTTGTATAGGCAGTAGACGGCACCCAACATGAAATGGCTTCCGTAGAGCATGTAGGTGATATCATAGGCCCACATGGTGGGGGCATTGAACGCGTAACGCGCGATGACTTCATATGTCAACCCGCCGATTAAGGGAAAGATTAGAATCATAAAGATCTTTCCCGATAGTTGACCCACATAGGTGTCAATAAATCGTATGATTACGAGTAGCGCCCTGGGGACTTCCCCTTCCGGTATTTCCTCTGATTTTTTATCCGGTAATTCCACGAGATCGTCCATGCGCGGTTCTCCCTCTTTACGATCAATCAACGTATTCAGCCAACCCTTTGCTAACAGCCGCCGGGTTGGTTGTAAACGGTTTAAATTGTTTGTGGTTCTAAAAAGAGGGGTTAACACTCCGGTTAACCCCTCTTATGAACCGGCTACTTTTAATGATACGTTACTTTTTGGGCCAGTAATAGTCTGCCGCAAAGGAATAGGGCGGAAACATAAAACGACGCCCAGGGACGACAACGCTGGCGAACTTCCGTTGTGAATCCCACACCTTCTTAAAAAAGGGATTTTTCTTCGCTTCTTCAGCCGCAATCTCATCCCAAGTCTCCAGGAATTTATAGAGGATGTCTACAGGTGTCTTCCTTATGGTGACTCCGTGTTTCTCACGAAGAATCTTCATGGCTTCGGCGTTGTACTTGTTAAACCACGCCTGCCAGCGTATGATCGTATAAATGGCGGCTCCCTCTACGATCGCCTGAAGATCCTCTGGAAGCTTATCCCAGACATCTTTGTTGAAAAGCAACTCTGCGACGGTTGTGCTTTCGTGCATCCCGGGCATGTAGTAGTTCTTCCAGATTTCGTGGAAGCCCATCTTCATATCTTCGCCCGCAGTCACCCACTCTGCTGCATCGATAACGCCCCGCTCAGCAGCGGGAAGGATCTCCCCTCCTGCCAACATCACAACGCTTGCTCCAGCCTTCGCGAAGACCTCACCGGCCATTCCCCCAACGCGAAACTTCACTCCCTTAAAGTCATCCCAGTTTTTGATGGGTTTTTTAAACCATCCCAGCGACTGGGGGCCTGCATACATGATCGGATAGGGTACCACATTCAACTTCAGTTCTTTTTGGTAAAATTCATTGTAGAGTTCAAGGCCCCCACCTTCAAACATCCATCCGAGATAGTCAGTAAAGTCCATTCCAAAAGTGCCGCCCGGGCCTCCAGTAAACAAAACAGCAGCCTTGCTTTTGCCAGCCCAATATGAAGCCCAGGTATGGGCCCCGTCGATGACGCGTCTTGAGGTGGCATCTAGGACCTCTAAGGCACCTACAATTGCACCGGCCGGAAGGGCTTCAATCTCGAGCCTCCCGCCGGACATCTTTTTTACCTGGGCTGTGAACATTTTGAAGTTGTCAAACAGCGATGACCCGGCAGGCCATGTGGCCTGGAATGTCAGCTTGAACTTCTCAGCAGCCATGGCCACTTGCGGTTGGGCCACCAGCATCAGGCCCATCGTCAGAACCAATAGGGTGATAAATACCTTAATCGAAATCTTAATCCTCATCTTTGCACCTCCTTACTGGTAGTGGACGATTATAGATCGTCCTTTTATTAAGCGATTGAAAGACAACCCAACAGGGTTCTATATCATTATAACCCTTTCATTTATTTGGTTGTTTATACAGTGATGTCTCTCACCAATCGCTCATGGTTTGCACGCCAATGCATATATAAAATAAAAAAGCCCCCGAGATGAATTAAAAATCTCTCAGAGGCTTTATTATCTTTACTTTCTGACACGTCTTCCTCATATTTCCTTTTGGAGACAAAGGTTACGATTTAGCGGTATCGGCAAAGCAGCTATGATAAGTTACGGACAATTACTGAAATTATATCGATTGTCAAGCAGAATTTTATAAACCTGTGATACAGCGTGGCATATTACTAAACCTCGGTTCATTTTTCATCTTTATGTTTGATTGACACTGATCAACGCCCTGCAGTATATGAATATAAAAAGGATTGGTGACCATCTTTTAAAGCCCATATATTCCTTATGCTTAAACTGATTGGTTGAAACCTCTCAATATAGAGGAGAATGAATGAGCATTTTATTTGACCCGATGAAAACAGAGAATATGGATCTTAAAAACCGGTTTGTCCGGTCAGCTACCTATGACGGCTGCGCAGATAGAGACGGCCATGTGACGGAATACCAGCTCAAACTGTTTGCAGATCTTGCTGAAGGCGGCGTCGGCCTGATTATCACCGGCATCACACACGTCCACTCTTCCGGTCAGAGCCTATTGTTTCAAAACTCCGTTGCCACTGATGATGTTATCCCGGGGTTTAGACGCTTAACAGCGGCGGTTCACGATCGAGGGGCAAAAATTGCTTTACAGCTTTTTCACGGAGGGCGGGAGTCGGCAAAATTTTTTGCGAATAAAGATTTTCAGGCCATTACGCCGTCGGTCCTCCCGGATGATCCGTATTTTGATGGAGAATCCAGGCAAATGAATGAGGATGAAATTTGGGAAATCATCGATGCATATGGCGACGCAGCAAAAAGAGCCAAAAAGGCGGGTTTTGACGCAGTTCAGCTTCACGGCGCCCATGGCTATCTGCCGAGCCAATTTCTTTCTCCGTATACAAATCGCCGGGAGGATCAATGGGGAGGTGTGTTGCAGAACCGGCTTCGCTTCCATCAGGAAATATATAAAAATATAAAGGCAAAGGCCGGAAAGGATTATCCGGTGCTCATCAAAATCGGCGTCCAGGACGGCTTTCCAGGTGGACTTGAGTCTAAAGAGGGAAAGGTTGCTGCAAAGCTCCTTGCACAATGGGGATATGAAGCGCTGGAAATCAGCCTGGGATTGAGGGGGAGATCATACAAGGAAACCGAATTTCGCACCAATGTCAACCACCTTGATCAGGAGGCCTATT
This sequence comes from Desulfobacterales bacterium, assembly GCA_011049715.1. Classification (GTDB taxonomy): domain Bacteria; phylum Desulfobacterota; class Desulfobacteria; order Desulfobacterales; family UBA2156; genus UBA2156. The sequence goes on along the minus strand of DRHF01000131.1, from coordinate 8,886 downwards.
ATCGGCATTGGTGTAAGGCGATTAAATCTGAAGTGGATGTTCCCACGATGATCGTGGGCGGCCTAAGAACCTATGACCTTATGGAAGAGGTGATCCAAAAAGGGGAGGCGGATTTTATCTCATTGTGCCGGCCATTTATAAGGGAACCCGATATTGTCAACCAATGGGAAAAGGGGAATCGCCATAGAGCCACATGTATTTCATGTAACAAGTGTTTGGAAGCGCTCAGAGAGGATGGAAGGTTAGAATGTGTTCAGGCAAAGATGGATAAAAGCAGTTGAGGATGCGGAGAAAAAACATGGATACGATTTTTACAAATGGAAACATATTAACGATGGAAGATAAAACGCCCCACGCCGAGGCGGTGGCCGTGCAATTCGGTCGGATTTATCGAATCGGAGACAGGCAGGAGATTGAAAATCTGGCCGTTCCCACGACCGAGCTCATCGATCTCCACGGCCAGACCCTACTTCCCGGTTTTATTGATACCCATAATCATTTCTGTCTTTATGCACTGCTCATCGACCAGGCGGATTGCCGGCCGGCCGGCGGATGTGTGCGGTCCGGGGATGTGCTGGAAGCCCTCCGGCTAAAAGCTGAAAATACACCGCCCGGGAAATGGGTGATGGGTTGGGGATACGCATCTTATATGCTTGACGACAAAAAAGAGTTGACCCGGGACGACCTGGATCGGGCATCAGAGAAACATCCGATCTGCCTGGTCCACGTTTCTGTCCACGGCGCGGTTGTCAACAGCCTTGCCCTAAAGGAGTTGGGTTTCACAAAGACAACACCCGATCCGCCCGGCGGAAAGATCCAGAGGGATGAGAGCGGGAATCCGAACGGAATTTTAAGCGAATCGGCTTTCATGGGTCCTGTTTTTTTCAACCGGCCTTCCATCTTCGGAAAAATGATGTCCGAATATGATAACAAAGGTAGGGTTGAAATGATGAGCCGCTGTGCAGCATACTACCACCGACTCGGTCTTGTCGGCGCCCACGATCCATTTGTTGATCCCTTGACGCTCCGTACCTACCAGGAGGCGGCCGAAGCCGGATCTTTTCCATTTCGCCTCTATGCGTACATCCACAACCTCTGGGCGGACTCTCTCCTGTCGACTGGAATCCGCCGGGGTTTTGGTTCGGAATGGATCAAGATCGGGGCCATCAAAATATTCCTTGACGGGGGAATGAGCAGCCGGACCGCAGCGGTTTTTGAGCCCTATGTAGGCGGTGGAGGCGGAACCGGCATTCTCAATTACGATCAGGCGGGCATCAACCGAGAAATCGAGAAATTTGACCGGGCAGGATACCAGATATCGGTACATGCACAGGGAGATCGTGCCCTGGACATGCTCCTTCAGGCTTTTGAGCGGGTTATGATAAATGGCAACCCGCTTCGCCATCATATCGTTCACGCCGGAAACCTAACCGACACACAGATCGATCGTGTAGAAACATTGGGGTTGCAAATTACCAGTCAACCCAATTTCTTCTCACTTCTCGGTGATGGATTCATAGAAGCCTACGGCCCGGTTCGTTCCCAAAACCTCTACCGTTTTCAAACCCTTTTGAAAAAAAACATAAAATTGGCCCTCTCCTCCGATTGCCCGGTGGCGGACCCCAACCCCCTCATCGGTATCCGCGATGCTGTATGCAGGAGGACGGGCAGCGGAAAAGCGATTGGGCTCTCAGAAGCTATTACAGCTGAACAGGCCTTGAAGCTATACACCCGAGAGGCGGCTTATTTTTCCTTTGAGGAAAAGGATGCCGGATCCCTGAAGGCGGGGAAACGGGCTGATCTGGTTGTATTGGATAAAGACCCGATGAAGTTGCCGGCGGAAGAAATTCCCACCTGCCGGGTAAAAATGACCGTCGTCGGCGGTAAAATTGTTTATGACGACAGGTCATAACCCTCCGCGGAGCCATACTCGTATCGTCATTATTGGTTCAAACCTACTTCATCTTTCGGATGCGGATTTCAATCTCCTTTTCCTCTTTGAGCAGATTGACAATTTTGGACACATCTGTTTTGCCGTAGTGATAGGGATAAAGGATTTTTGGTTTAAACATCTTTGCAGCGCCGGCGACCATCTCCGGTGTCATAGTATATGGCAGGTTCATCGGCAAAAACGCTATATCGATTTTCTCTAAACTTTTCATCTCCGGAATATTTTCCGTATCCCCTGCTACATAAACTCTTTTGTTTCCGAAGGTAATGACATATCCATTCCCAATGCCTTTTGGGTGAAAAGGGATCCCCTCGCTGCGCATATGAACAAGATTATAGGCTGGGACTGCCTCTATTTTCAGCCCTTTTTCTGTCTTTAAATCTCCATTTTTCATCACCGCGCCGCCCTTGATTTTCTCGGAGCAGGTTTCAGTTAATATCAAGGTGGTCTTTTCGGTAAGTAATTTTTCCACTGCCGCCCGATCAAGATGGTCGCGGTGATGGTGTGTCAACAGGATAATATCCGCCTTCGGCATCTTTGAATAATCGGCCAATCGGCTCCAGGGGTCAACATGTATGACGGTTCCCCCAAATGTAAACATCAGGGTGCCATGGCCGATAAATGTGATCTCCAGGTTGCCGGCAGATGTTTTGATGGAATCCGTTTCATAATTCTCCTGGGCAAATGCCGTAAACGCAAACATGACAGATGCAAAACCAACAACTAAAAATAATTTTCCCATAGGTCACCTCCTTACGATTTGGCTATATTTTGCTAAAGTTTGACACCTCGGATTTTACTAGGTATCGCCTTCGGCAAAGGGCGAACCGGCGGTTGTTATCGGCGCCGACCCAAAGCCGTACAGGGGTTTCCTTAACATATTTTTTCATAAAATCAAAATAGAGAGATTACGGGCCCAACCAAGGTGATTTCCCCACACATTGACACCATTTCCACATGAACTTATATTCATACAGCAGAGGCAATTTGAAGAGCCCGGCAGCGGGGTATGAATTCCTCGAAAATTTAAACAAGGAGAAACACCATGAAAATATTGATAGCATACTACTCCATGTACGGACACATACACAAAATGGCGGAGGCAATCGCAGAAGGTGCAAGAGAAGTCAACGGTGGGGAAGTGACTTTAAGGCGGGTCCCCGAAACCCTTCCTGAAGAAGTTCTTACAAAAATGGGTGCTCTTGACGCCCAGAAATCATTTTCCCACATACCGGTTTGCACGGTTGATGAGCTTGCTTCAGCAGACGCAATCATATTTGGCACACCGACTCGTTTTGGTAATATGTGCGGACAGATGCGTCAATTTCTGGATGCGACGGGGCAGCTCTGGGCGGAAGGCACTCTTGTCGGTAAGGTCGGTAGTGTGTTCGCGAGTTCGGCGACCCAGCACGGTGGGCAGGAATCTACAATACTCAGTTTTCACATCACCCTTCTCCACCAAGGATTTGTTGTCGTTGGGCTCCCCTATACGTTCCAGGGCCAGATGCGTATCGATGAAATCACAGGAGGCTCTCCCTACGGGGCAACCACAGTTACCGGCGGACAGGGCGAACGGATGCCGAGTGAAAACGAACTCGACGCAGCCCGTTTTCAAGGAAAGCATGTGGCAACTTTAACAAAAAAACTAGCGGGATAAACGATGATGAAAAAAAGTTTTTTGCTAAGCCTTATGCTATCGTTTTATCTGTCTTTTGGGCCAGTCGGTTTGGTATCGCCAAGCCGGTCCCAAACGACAGTCGACAACAGCATCTGGACATTATTGCTGGAAAAATATGTAAAAAATAGCGTTGTGAATTACCAGGGTTTTAAAACAGACGAAGAAAGTCTGAACCGATATCTCAAGGTCCTTGAAAAAATAGACCCTGATACACTCGCCCCGGATGAACAGTTTGCCTTTTATGTAAATGCATATAATGCCTGGACCATCAAGTTAATCCTGGGCGGTTATCCGGGAATTAAATCGATCAAGGATTTGGGCAGTCTTTTCAAAACCCCGTGGAAGAAAAAAATCTGTCGTATCGACGGGGATATTATCACCCTGGATGATATTGAACACAAGATACTCAGGGCGCGGTTCAAAGACCCCAGGGTTCACTTTGCCATTAATTGCGCATCGAAAAGTTGTCCGCCGCTAATCTCTGAGCCCTATCGAGGAAAGGACCTGGATAAACAGCTCGACAACTCAGCCAGATCGTTTATTAACAATTCTTTGGAAAACCGCATCGAATCCGGAACGCTTTATGTCAGTAAGATATTTAAATGGTTTCCCGAGGACTTTAATAACGACGTGGTCGGGTTTCTCTTAAAATATGCAGATGGAGATTTTAAAAAGGAGCTGATCGCCAAAAAGGGAACACTCAAAATCAAGTATCTGAAATACGATTGGTCTTTAAACAACAAACAGCTGATTGAAAAATAAATACTCAAGTTTTGCACCTGATATTTTAAGGAAAGTCGCATCAGGCATAGGGTAACCCAATGAGGCACCGTGCCCCATTGGGGGTGCGAAACTTGAGTATTTATTTCTTTAAATGAAGGAGCGCGCCATGGGTGTTTATGAATTCGATATGGGTGTTATCGGGGGAGGGGCAGCCGGGCTGACCGTTACTTCCGCTGCTGCTCAACTGGGAGCCAAAACGCTTCTCATTGAAAAGGAGAAAAAACTGGGCGGTGATTGCTTGCATTTTGGGTGCGTTCCGAGCAAAACCCTTATCAAAACGGCATATGTCTACCACTTGATGAAGCATTCCGGGAAATTCGGGCTTCCCGGTATTGACGTACCGCCTGTCGATTTTCGAGAAGTGTCTAAAAGGATTCAATCGGTTATCTCTGTGATACAGCAGCATGATTCTGAGGAAAGGTTTTGCAGGCTTGGGGCCCAGGTGGAATTTGGGGACGCCAAATTTGCAGACCCACATACGATTCAATTAAACGGAAAACGCTACACAGCTAAAAACTGGGTCATCGCCACCGGCTCTTCACCGGTCGCTCCGCCAATAAAAGGTCTTGATAACACCCCTTTTATCACCAACAAGGAAATTTTTTATCTCGATCATCTGCCAAAATCGATGATCATTCTAGGCGGCGGTCCAATCGGTACGGAGATGGGACAGGCATTTTGTCGTTTGGGTACCGATGTAAATGTTGTGGATCGTGCCGATCAGATTCTGGGGAAAGAGGACAAGGACATGGCTGATAGCGTCATGAATGTCATGCGCTCTGAAGGTGTTGTCTTCCATCTCAATATCTCAATTGAATCTGTAGAGGATCTCGGAGCTGAAAAAAAGGTGCTCATAAAGGCGGGCAACGGAAATACGACCGACCTGAGAGCAGAAACAATACTGGTTGCCATGGGAAGAAAGGCCAATACAGAGGGCTTGGGTCTTGAAGATATCGGTATTGAACTGTATCGAAGTGGCGTCAAGGTCGACCATCGATTGAGAACCAGCCGGAAACACATTTATGCTGCCGGGGATGCTAACGGTGGGTTTCAGTTTACCCATGCAGCCGGTTATGAAGGGGGGATCGTCATCAGTAATGCCATATTCCATCTTCCGCGCAAAACAGACTATACTTTTCTCCCATGGTGCACCTATTCCGACCCCGCACTCGGAAGTATTGGAATGAATGAGAAAATGGCAAAAGCGGCTGACATCAATTATTCGGTCTGGACAGAGGCGTTCAAGGATAATGATCGTAGCCTGGCAGAGGGTGAAACAATAGGGATGATCAAGATGATTTTAAATGAAAAAGAAAAACCACTCGGTGTACAGATTTTAGGACCGCATGCAGGAGATCTGATCAGTGAGTGGGTGGCGCTGTTGAACGGAAAAGTGAAGTTGTCAACCTTGGCTGCCGCAGTACACCCATATCCGACATTGGGTGAAATCAACAAAAAAGTTGCCGGGACATTTTTTTCTCCAAAGATTTTTTCCGACAAGGTTAAAAAGGGCCTCAAATTTTTCTTCAACCTGAAGGGGAGAGCCTGTGGAGAATAAAATAAATCACCTCACACCACCCTCCCCCATTGAATCTGCAATAACCGATTTTTGGACCTTCAAAAAAAAATGATGAACTCGTAAAAAGACCATATTGCTCTCTAAATGACCATATCCCAAAATGCTCAAAGTCGTTCGCAAATGACTTTTTACGAGTTCATCAAAAACTGATATCTGACATCCTGGAAGGAGACAAAATGGACGAAACCATACATCCCCCACCGAGTAGCTTTTCAAAAGCAGCGTTTAAAGCGATCCTTCTCTTGGTGTTTATCGCAGGCGCCATTTTTTTGATCCGTTTCACGCCGATTCGAAATTACCTCACACCGGAAGCCTTGGGTAATTTTTTAAAAATCGCGGGAATCTGGGCGCCGGTTGTCTATATTCTGATCTATACTGTCGGTGTTTGCCTATTTCTCCCGGGAACGTTGCTGACCGGTTTGGGGGCCGCGATATTCGGCGCATATTGGGGTTTTTTATATGTCTGGTTTGGCGCCATGTTCGGTGCAAGTATTGCCTTTTTTATTGGCAGGACATTGGGCAGGGAGTTTGCTGCATCGTTGATCGGCGATCGACTTAGAAAGTACGACGATGCCATTGAGCGAAACGGTTTTGCCACTGTTCTCTATTTGCGATTGGTTTATTTTCCTTTCACACCTATGAATTTCGGGATGGGGCTTACCAAAGTTCATTTCAGAGACTATGTCTTTGGAACCGGGCTGGGCATTATTGTTGGGACCTTTATCTTTACCTTTTTTGTCGGGATGCTAAAGGATGTTTGGACTTCGGGAAACTGGGGAGAGCTCATTTCTTTGAAAGTCTTTTTCTCTATCGCCCTTTTTATCTTTTCTTTTTTGATTCCCAAGATTATTAAAAAGCTAAAAGCCGAAGAGGGCTAAATACAAATAAAGGAGAAAAAGGATGATGGAGCTTGACAATTTATGCGTGAATACCATTCGAATGTTATCAGCAGATGGCGTTGAAAGGGCCAATTCAGGGCACCCGGGGATGCCGATGGGCGCCGCGGCAATGGCATATGTTTTATGGACGCGTTTTTTGCGCCATAATCCCACAAATCCAAAATGGCCGGACAGGGATCGATTTATCCTCTCCCCCGGACACGGTTCCATGTTGCTCTATACCCTGCTCCATCTGACAGGGTATGATTTGACTTTGGATGATCTAAAAAATTTTAGACAATGGAAAAGTAAAACTCCCGGTCATCCCGAATACGGTCTTACGCCAGGAGTTGAAACCACAACCGGCCCGCTGGGACAAGGTTTTGCCGCCGGAATCGGTATGGCCATTTCGGAGCGATATCTGGCCGCTCGATTCAATAAGCCGGAACATGTCCTGGTCGATCATTATATTTATGGCATTGCCAGCGACGGCGACTTGATGGAAGGTGTCTCCCACGAGGCGGCATCTCTTGCCGGTCACCTGGGGCTTGGCAAAGTCATTTACCTATACGATGACAACCACATCTCTATCGAAGGGAGCACGGATATAGCTTTTACTGAAAACCGCTTGGCCCGCTTTAAGGCCTATGGATGGCATGTACAGAAAGTTGATGACGGAAACGATCTAAACGCCATTGAAAAAACAATCGGTGAGGCACAAAAAAAAATCGGTAAGCCCTCATTTATCGCCGTTCGAACACATATCGGATATGGAAGCCCAACGAAACAGGACACGTCGGCTGCCCATGGCGCGCCCCTCGGACCGGAAGAAATCCAGCGGACAAGGAAGAATTTAGGATGGCCGGCAGATTCGGCTTTTTTCATTCCGGATGAAGCATGCGATCAATTCCGGAAAGCGAAGGAGAAGGGGGAGAAACTTGAGCAAAAATGGCTGGAGACATTATCCGACTACGAGAAAGCATACCCGGAACAGGCCAAAGAATGGCATCGGTTTGTAAACCGGAACCTGCCAGAGGGATGGGATTCTGATATTCCTGTTTTTCCGCCGGACAGCAAGGGCAGCGCAACACGAATTTCTTCCGGCAATATACTAAATGCCATCGCGCCGAAAATTCCAAGTCTGATCGGTGGCTCCGCCGACCTGGCGCCTTCGACCAAAACACTGATCGACGGTGAAGATGATTTTCAGTCGACCCATTTTGAGGGTCGAAACTTGCGCTTCGGCGTAAGGGAGCATGCCATGGGCGCCATCATGAATGGAATGGCCATACATGGCGGCTTGATTCCATATGGTGCAACCTTTTTGGTATTTTCTGATTACATGCGTCCGGCCATCCGCCTGGCCGCCCTATCCGGGCTGCAGGTCATATATGTATTTACCCACGACAGCATTGGTCTGGGAGAGGATGGACCGACCCATCAACCCATTGAACATCTGGCCGCCCTTAGGGCCATTCCAAACTTAACGGTCATCCGACCCTGTGATGCCAACGAAACCGTTCATGCCTGGCGGTTGGCTCTCAATAACAATAAAGGTCCTGTTGCCCTTGCCTTGACCCGGCAAAACGTTCCAACCCTGGATCGTGAAATCTTTGGTGCTGCAGACGGTCTCTATCGCGGCGCCTACATTTTGAGCGATGACAACGCTGATAATCCGGATCTCATCCTGATCGCCAGCGGGTCAGAAGTACAAATCGCCATTGAGGCCGCGCAAAAAATCAGGGAAGAAGGTGCGGCAATACGGGTGGTGAGCATGCCTTCGTGGGAACTGTTTGACCAACAACCCAAGGCATATCGCCAGCAAATTCTGCCTGAGGAGATTAAAGCCCGGGTCGCGATTGAGGCGGGGAGCTCCCAAGGCTGGCACCGTTATGTCGGAAGCAGGGGGAGGGTGATTGCTCTTGAGAGCCAACCGCCAGGCATGAACGGTTTCGTTGGCATCACAGGGTCGGATGACCGTTAAGTTTGGAATGGCCCTAAGGGCGGCCAGATGTTC
>DRHF01000130.1 GCA_011049715.1 Desulfobacterales bacterium | reverse complement strand
GTCTCAAGGATCAGGTTGCCTGCTTCAAAAAGGGCAGACTGATCAATAATTTCAATACCCGCTGCAAGTCCGGTCTCTTTCTTGTTGGGTGTCAGCAAGGATACCCCCGCATATTTTGAAAAGTTGAACCCTTTTGGATCAGCGATCGTCATTTTTTTGTGCTTTTTAGCCATGTCAAGCAAACAGGTGATGAGCGCAGGGGTGAGAAACCCTTTACCATAGTCGGAAATCAGCACCACATCCACTTTGGATATGATCTTTTCAACAAAGTCTGAAACCGCCCTAAAGGTTTGGTCGGATATTTGATCTCTGGTCTCCCGGTCGATTCTGAGCACCTGTTGACCGGTTGCGATAATCCTAATCTTCCGGGTAGTCGGCCGGTTGGGTTCCTGGATGATCCCTTCGGTATCCACCCCAAGTTCATTGAATTTTTTAAGCAGACGTTTTCCATTCAAGCCGGATCCGATGACGCCGATTGCCGACACATTTGCCCCCAGTGCAACCAGGTTGTTCACCACATTCCCGGAACCGCCCAAAGCAAAATCCTCATTTTTTACCAAAACAATGGGAACCGGTGCTTCAGGGGAGATGCGATCAACTTCCCCCCATATATATTCGTCTATCATTATATCGCCAACAACCAGAACATTGCACCGGTCAAATTTATCAATATCTATTTTCATCATTCAGCCCTGATTTGAAAATGAAAAGACCTGCCAAGAAAAAATTAAGAGGGTGTAGCATGACTTGTGATTAATTTCACTAAAAATTCCGGGGGGCGAACCACCCGGCCATTGTGGTCTACACAGGCATGCTTGGTATAGCCTTTCGCCAGAATTTTTTCGCCGCCCTCGCTGAAGATAGTATAATCAAACTTCATCCCGCCCTTGATGCGGGTATCGAGGGCGGTTTCAATTTGCAGAATATCATCATATATCACGGGTGCGATGTATTTGCAGAAGGCCTCGGATACAGGGAGAAATAGCCCTTTGGTTTCAATGGCCTTATATGTCAATCCCAAAGACCTTAACAATTCGGTACGTCCGATTTCAAACCACCGGAAATAGTTGGCATTATAGGCGGAGCCCATTTTGTCCGTGTCCCCATAAATGACGCGACAGAATGTTCTATTCTTTAGCAATGGTCGCCTCAGGCATGGTTTCCAATAATTTTGAGGATGATATTTTTAAGCTCGTCATAATTGTATGAAACCGGTAGTTTTGGGAACTCACGTTTTATATTGTCCGGTGGCCGGAAAAGAATGCTGCTGTCCGCTGCCATAAGCATGCTGATATCATTGTAGGAATCCCCGATGCCGATGACCCTGTAGTTAAGATGTTTTAAGGAGATGGCGGTCTTTCGTTTTCCATCTTGCTGACGAAGGTTGTATCCTGTTATCGACCCATCCGGCCCGACTGATAGGGAATGGCAAAAGAGAGTGGGCCAGCCCAGTTTTTCCAGCAAGGGACCTGCAAATTCAACAAAGGTGTCGCTTACAATGATAACCTGGATGTTTTTCCGGAGCCAGTTCAAAAAGTCCAATGCCCCGTCAAGGGGTTTCATGCCTTGAATAATTTTTGTAATATCCTTTAATTTAATCCCGTTTTCATCAAGGATTGAAAGCCGTTTTTTCATCAAAATATCATAATCTGGTATGTCACGGGTGGTCAGTCTCAATTCCTCGATCCCTGTTTTCTCAGCGACATTTATCCAAATTTCCGGGGTTAAAATGCCTTCCAAATCCGAACAGATAATATGCATATGATCACTTTTGGTGAAATTTATTCCTGGCTGTTTTCATCCGGCCATGATCCCATTTGACAACCCCCTTTCAAATGTCAAAGGT
>DRHF01000129.1 GCA_011049715.1 Desulfobacterales bacterium | reverse complement strand
TTTTTGCATATCGCCCCAGAGCAGTGTGCCCGAGACCTATGGGAAGGTTCACCGCATCCGGGTGAGTCCCCGCATAGACGCGCACCCGAACTTTCACCTTGCCGACCGGCGACTCTACCCAAATCCAATCCCCCCCGGAAACCCCAATTTCTTCGGCCTCTTCGGGATTAATTTCCACCCAAGAATCCCATCTTACATACTGACGAAATCCAATCATCTCCAAAAGTATAGGACTGTTGGTGACAGTTCCATCCCCTACAACATTAATTTCGTAGGGAATTAGATGGTATGGATATTCAAATTCATCCCCTGCAAATCGAGGGGGCTCATGATGGGGCAGATAAACGGCATCGCCGCGGGCCTGAATTTTTAATTGGTTGAGCATTTCCCCTAAGGCAAATTGCACGGATGCATGGTCGGATCGACCCGCGCTGCGAACATGTTTTTCAAACTCTTGCTTTAATCCCAGCATGTAAAATTCGAACTTTTTAGATGGCGTATCAAAGGCATTTTTTAGAAATACTCGTCTTGGAACTGCATCCACCCATACGCCTTGTTGAATAAGGTGCTGCCAAAATCCATCGAAAGTTTTATGTCGAGGATGCCGCCATCCTCTTTTCTCCAAATATTCCAGCCAAGCCTCATCAAACTCGCCCAGCATAGTTCCTCGTCCCGATTCAAAGACCTTTTTAGCGGCCCATTGGGTCACGGAAAAGTAGTCCTGAAACGGTAACGATCGGCTTACATTCCCGCCCAGGGCTTTGGCAATCTCTAAAATAAAATCACCCGTAGGCTTGGTATTGCCAATGGGCTTGATCACGGGTTGCCCCATACCAAAATGGTCAAAATATGTATAGGGAACATCGAAATCCGCCTGCCAACTTTCCAAATAGAGGTTGTCCGGTAGAATGAGGTGGGCAAATTCACTGCTTTCATCCAAGAAAGAACTGAAACTCACCACCAAAGGAATTTTTGCCAGTGCTTCTTTTACCTTTTCCGGTTCAGCCAATTCAAAAACCGGATTTGATTTATAAAGTAATAACATTTCTATCGGATAGGGATGGTCTGCAAGGATCTGACCGGCTAAATTTGAAGGGAGGTTTTGGGCCAATGGAAAGGATCTGCTGCGACTTTGATCGATCCTGGGCATACTCAGGCCCAAAAGGGCCTTTTCGTCCAATTCCGGATTTGGCCATGCTTCGAGAGGGAGGCCTTTGCGGTAGAAAATACCACCGCGACGTCCAATATTGCCAACCAGGGCATTTAAGGCATGAACCGCCATTTGGGCATAAAAACCATTGGGATGACGAACTACACCTTTGCCGCAAATAGCCACCGCGGGTTGATTTTCCGCGAATCTCCGGGCCAATAAAACAATATCATTTATGGGAACCCCGGTCAGGTGCCCCACCGCTTCGGGGTAATAATCCGTAAGAACCAGGGTTTTAAATCCCATCTGCTTCTTCCCGGCCCCATCGGTCCAGTCCTCAAAGCCGAAAGTGTACTTTTCAACGAAGGCTTTATCATATAAATTTTCTTGAATCAGCATATAGGCAATGCCAAGGGCCAAAGCCCCTTCACTGCCCGGAGTTATAGGGATCCATTTATCGGCTTTAGCCGCAGTGACAGACAATCGAGGGTCTACCTGGACCAAGCGACCTCGGGGACGGTCCGGGTTCTGACGCATGGAGCTCATAAGGCGCGAAAACAAGACCGGAGAACTTTCCGACTCAAACAGGTCCGCACCAAAGCTCAACACAAATTGCGTGTTTTTTAAATCAAATCCGGGAATATTCTCGTGACCTTCCATGAATCGATAGGCAGCTTTTCTGTTTTCCCACTCATCGGTGCGGATGTAATTGGGGCTTCCAAAGGCGCTGGTGAATTGCTTAAAAATCATCTTTAAAAGTGCTCGAGAACCACCATCTGCAAAAACCAGGCGATGGGCATGCCCCGCGCGCCTCATTTGAGTCAATCTATCTTGAATCATTTTCAAGGCTTCATCCCAGCCCACCGGTTCCCACTGTTGGGATCCTGGTGCTCCCGTTCGCAGCATAGGGCCCCGGATTCGGTCGGGGTTGTAAAGCATCTGCAAGCCCGAATGACCCACGGGACAAAGGCCTCCCCGGTTGGTAGGATATCGGGGGTTGCCTTCGATTTTTACCGGAAGTCCATCCACTAACCTGACCCTAATACCACATCCCCCGGGACAGAGCCGGCACACGGAAGTCACCCACGATTCGATGCCCGGCGGCTCTGCCAGGTCATGACCGAGCTGGCCGCTCTGCATCATAGACCATAGGCGATCAACGACCCAGTTTGAGCTGACGGTCAAAGCACCAAAGGCACTCATATATTTTAGAAATTTACGTCGTTTCATAAGCATTCATCTGTGACAGTCAGCGCAGTCCACCGACACCTTTTTTTCTTGAGCTTGATGGCATGCAAGACAACGGTCCATTTCAATTTCTGCAAAGCGTCGCGTAATCGGTTTTTCCATGTTGGCCACATCCCCATGACATTCTCTGCACTCGATTTTTCCAATAGCCGTGTGTCGGCGGTGGGAAAAATTGATGGGATTCTTGCCGCCATAAACATGTCCCAAGACCCTATTCGGAATCCCATAGAAAAGCGAGTCCAGGCCATATATGTCAGGCTTAATCCGATAAACCCGCAGCCAGGGGATCTCCTTGCCCGCTTCCCGATATTTCTGGATCTTATCTTTTTCGGGCATCCGGTGGATGACCTCTTCATGGCACCGAATACAGAGATTTACGCCCGGAACACCCGCCCTGGGGTGATTCTTATAAAGTGGATGGCAGACCTCACAAGCAACATGACGTTGGGTATGCTTCTTGTGATTAAAGGCGATGGGCTGTTGGATCTTGCCGCTCCCGGTTTGAGTTAAAAAAAATAGGAACAATACAGCTCCTATCATCACCACCGCAAACCACTTAACGATTTTATTCCATGTCTGCATCTTTCTAATGGGGCTACCGTTTCCTCTTCATCTTTAAATTAACAGTCACCTCTCCTTTTTCAGGTACCGTTACTTCCTGAGAAGGCCCTTGAGCTTTTTTGTGCCAAACTTTCAAAGTATATTTGCCCGCTGCGATGTTTTCGATGGTAAACACACCGTCTTTATCTGTTTTATAAAAGTAGGGATTTTGAAGCACCTTCACCCAGGCCTCCATTTCGGGGTGCACGTTGCAGAGAATGACCGCCTCACAGTCCACCTCCTTGAAGGTATAGGATCGAACTTCGCCCGCGGGCCAAGTGCCCAGGTTAAATTTTTCCGCACATTTGTCCGGAGTGAAGACATTGTGCAGCACCTGGTCGCCGTTGTGAAATTCTACGGTGGTCCCCGCCACAATGAGCAGCACGTGGGGATGAAAAACCATCTCCTTCTGATTAACGATTGCATGTTCTTGAGGTGGTTTGAACTGCCCCTCCACCCTATCAATATAGACAACCACATTCTTTGGGCTCCGGAGACCTCTAACTTTGACCTTGCCTTTAATGGTACCGGCCATGGTGGTGTTGGCACTCCAAAACACTACGGCCGCCAAAAGAACCATCCAAATTGGTTTTGATTTATTCATTATACCAGCCTCCTTATTGTAATTGTTGCGTGATACTTCCCTGGCCCCATTCCACAACTAAGTCAGATTAGAAATTAACAAATACGTTTCTACCTCGATCTTGCATATAAACCAGGTTGTTTAATCTTTTTTCCCATCAACGAAT
>DRHF01000128.1 GCA_011049715.1 Desulfobacterales bacterium | reverse complement strand
TACCTCTTGTGATTGAAGAGGCTGCATCTGTCGGAAGTGCGATGGCGGATAGAATTGTACCGATATGTTCTCTGTCTGACGGAAACGTCACACAATCAGAGAGTGCTTCCCTCCCCGCGTGCAGTGCAATGTGGTACATCGGATCAAGGGCATTGATCAAGTCGACTTCAATGTCTATCCCTTTTGGATCGAATTCAAATTCCTCGATCAGGTGGACGCGTTTTGAGTATGCCTTGTCCGCCGCTGGTTCAGGGCAATAAATGTCGTCGATCGGAGCAATCCATCTTTTTTCCGGTACTTCGTAGGATGAATCGACTTTGTTGACAATATTCTGCCAGAATTTATTTATATCGGAAGCTCCGGGAAAAACCCCGGCCATCCCAATGACTGCAATCGGTTCTTTATGCATGGGTCAAAAAGGTAGTTTTCAATGGCTGTCGTCAGTATTTCAAAAGGATTGCCAAAATGAGTTTATATAGCGAAGGATCGATTGGAGGGCAAGGGTCAAATTTTTTTGGCCAGGCCGATTTGCGCTTGTTAATTGTTCATTTTAAAAACGTTAAGCTCATTTCATAAAAATTATAAATCAAGTTTCGCACCCCCAATGTGGCACGGTGCTGCTGCCTGATGCGACTTTCCTTAAAATAAAAGGTGCGAAACTTGAGTAAATGTAATTACAGTAAAATAAAAAAGAGAACTTGTTTTTTATCCATCCTTACCCGGCAAAATGTTGATGAATTGATATTCCTCCACCGATTTTCCTATGGATGCTTCAAAATCAGCCTCCCCCCACTGTTCAACGGACAGGAGTTTTTTTCCTGATTCGTCCATATAATCCCATTTGAGGATCTCCCTTGTTGTTTCTTCCCCATTTTTGTGAAAATGACCGGCCCCGGTCTCGTCCAGATAGTAAACGGTGCCCTCAAATTCCAGCGTATCAGGGGGGCTCTCGTCTGCCAGGATACGATCCTTAAATTCAGGGTTAAGGCGGCTTATCGGAATTTTTTGACTGACACTCCAATAGTCCTCGTCATCCGGCTCCCTTTCCAGAAAGAGGGTTTCATCGTGGCTTGTCAACTGCCATTCAAAGGTGAGATCCTCAGACCCCCAATCATAATAATGGTATGCCTTCACTTCCCAGGTCTTCATGTCATAATCAACAAAGTTACCGACCCGCAGATTGGTAAGAACAAGATCCGTTAGTGGGTCCGGGGTCGGGTCACCCTTTTTTTTAAAAAAATCTTTCCAGCCCATTTTGTTTATCGGTTCAACCGATCCCCATTTTCTTTTTTAATTTTTCGAGCTGTTCGGAAGCGGCTATTTTGGGGCCATCGTTAATCGCCTGGTTAATTTCTTCGTCAACGCTTCTATCCGCACTGACCATATCGCCATATGCCTCGGCCAGAGATTCGTCCTCTTCTACTTTTGCTTTCATTTTTTCCAGCATTGAAATTGTTCCGGAAGAATCTATGTTTGCTAACTGGGCGTTGATTTTTTTCGTCGAGGCGGCTGTCCGGGCACGGGCTTTTAGAGTGATCAGATCATTTTCATATGTCGTGACACTCGATTTGATCTTGTTGACATTTGCCTGCAGCGTGCCTGCCATCTGGTCGTGTCGGTCTGCTTCTTTGAAAAGTCTCGTTGCTTCACAGGCTTGCTGTTCTTTTTTTGCGAGTGCCTCGGTTGCGAGTCGTTCCGCATCTTGTGCGTTAAGGCTTTCGCTTTGCATTTTTTGTAAAATAAGCATTGCCTTGCGTTCATAGTCAGAAGCGAGCTTCTTGTTATTTTCAGCACTTTTTCTGGTCCGTATGGCAATGCTTTTGACTTCGGCTAAACTGGTCATGGCCCCTTGAAGGTCCTTTTTTAGATCCCGTATCCCCTGCTCGGTCATTTTTATGGGGTCTTCCATCTTGTCTATTGCGCTGTGGGCCTGAGCTTGGCCAACTTGAAAAAGGCGTTTGAAAATTGACATGGTATTTTTCCTTCCTTTATTTTATTGAATTATAAAAAAAATTATTTTGCATGTTCCAAAAGTTCAGCGCCGTACTCAGACAGAGCAAGGCTTAAAGCATGTATAGAACCTTCTAGCTCGTTTCGGTCAAGGTTTTCAAGCTGAAGAGTGTCTCGAAAAAGAATGATTTTTGAATTATCGTCCAGGACAAAGGCGCCATGTACAAGATAGCGGTTCATCTGTAATAGCCGTCTGTACAACTTTTCCGGCTTTTCCGGGACGTCCATGATGATCTGTTCTAACACGAGGATGGGTGCCTCGCAGTCGATCACAAGATTTTTAATCCCATTTTCTTCGTCCTCAACCACCACCAGCTCTTCTTCCTCGTTTTCACTGATGATGGCAACGTCTATATCCTGAAGATACTGTTTGACGGTTTCGAATGCTTTCTCCATAAGTCGGCCTCCGTTTCAGTTGATGGTTTCCAAAATGATCTGTTTACCCTTTAAATTAAGATAAAACGGTATAAAAATTCCCTTTTGATAAAGAAGGGGACCCCAATATTCAGAGGCAAGGAATATCAGAATTTTACCAAAAGAAAAACAAAAAAAGCAGAAAGTTGCAAAGAGTGCGAAAAAAACCGTAAATATAAGAAAATGGATAATATTTACTCAAATTTCGCACCTCCAATGGGGCACGGTTTCGCATCTGGTGTGGGGTAAATAAAATTTCTTTTTACCCTATGCCTGATGCGGCTTTTCTCAAAATATTGGGTGCGAAACTTGAGCATTAAAGAAAAAGCCGAGAAATCCTCTCGATTTTTTTTCTTATCAGTTTGCCAGATTAATGTAATTTTTTTCTTGACAATGTAATACAATGTGAATTATAAGGAAATCATTATCGAATAATGATAGTTAGATACTCTTGAAAAAACCAAACTTTTGCGGGGTAGGGTAGGGGCGGAAAGCCACGGATTTCTTTCTAAATGAGACAGCCGGGTTGCCTGAGCATGGTAATCGGGACATATTGTTTTTATCGATTGTAACTATTTAAAATCATGGAAAAAGACGTAGCCTTCAGTATGAGGATGAACAAGAGAATTCGAGCGGCCTTGAAAAGGGCAGCGAAGAAAGATCGTCGCACCGTATCCTCTTTGGTGGATAAGGTCCTCACCGATTATTTAATGAAAGAGGGATTTATTAAAGAACCGGAAATCGGAATAGAACGGCGCAGGTTTCCTCGAAAAAAAATTACTCTGCCAGCCAAGGCCTCCTTCAAAACGGAATCGAAAGAGGAAGTTTTTTCCAGTGTGGTACTTGATATCTCAATGGGGGGAGCCTTGGTTAGCTACCCAAAGGGTTCAAAAATCAAATTTATGTCCGAGGGGGGGCTGCCCCAGTTTGGGCTTCGCCTCGATCTTCCGAAGGAAGAAGAAAGGCTGTGGTTCGATTGTGAAGCTCGCCACATGCGTGACACCGGGACCGAGATAGAAGTGGGAGCAGTTTTTAGCAAGTCCAATGGTGGGGCCAGACAAAAGCTGAGCAGTTACCTTATGTCGAGAGAGGCATAAAAAGGGGCTCGCACCTGAAACAGAAAGTGAGGTGATGGTTCAAGAGGTTTTTAGGTAAGTGAAATATTTTGTTTGTCTTTTAACCGTAAATAAGGTAGAATAGTTTTTATTAAGGAGGATTAAAATGAAAAAACTCGCATTGTTATTTGTGGTAGCATTTATCGTTGGATTAGTGGCTGCGCCTGCGATGGCTGCTGGTAAGTCGGATAAGAAAAAGAAAAAGGTCGGGCATCTGTATCTTTATGAAAAAGTCCCTAGTGACGTATGTTGTGATCCATGGGACATCGTTACAGACGGCGCTTGGGGCAAAATGAAATACAACAAGTCTGGAAAGACGTTTGATTTTGTGTTTAACGGGCATGGCCTTCCAGCAGATCAGAACTACGAACTGATTTACTACCCAGACAAGTTAGGAGAACAATGGCCGAGGGAAGATGTACAATGCCTGGGCGATGGTGGTACGACAAATGGAGGTGGAAATATCCATATCCAGGGATCTGAGAATACCGGGGACCTGCCGAATGTCGATGTCGGTGATATTGATGGTTTGGATTGGCCCGCCATAGATGGTGCCAAGATTTGGTTGGTGCTTGCAGATGATGTGAATTGTGATGGTGAAGTATTTAATAATGTATGGAACCCCGAAGACTATTTGTTCGAGGGCGAGGGGATTGAGTTCGAGGACACAGACGGTTAATAATCAAAACTCAACTCTGGACGCACCATGAGTTGAACTTAAAACCAAAGGCAGGGCCCATCCTCGGCCCTGCCTTCTCAACCCGGGGAGAACAGGCAATGGGAAAATTGAAGATCGTGTCTGTATGGATCGGAATGTCTCTCATCTTCCTGTTGGTTGGCCCGATGGTCGTCAGCCAGGTAAGCACCCGGGACACGGCGTTTGCCGGTTCGTGGCTGGATGGCTGGTTGGATAAGCTGAAAAAACCACCCGGGACGACCATTCAGCTTCAGGACATCGATTTCGGCATCACATCGCCGACAGGCAAGTTCCGATGGCTGGATGTGGCTGACCAGGCGTACAGCCAGGATTTTCAGGACAGTTACGATTACACCCAGGCTGATGTTGAGGTGACCTATCGTTCAAAAAGGGGCATTTTTCAGGGCACGCTAAACGCCGGCAGCCTCAAGCCCAACTTTGCTTACCAGCTCAAGCTGGTGGGATATCCGGATATTGATTGGGGCGCCAACGAACGCATCGGTCTGGCCGGGCGATGGTGGCAGGAGGAGTGGGACGGCGCCAGCTGGAGCAACGGGCAAAACCTCAATCACAAGGGAGACGGGACCTCCCTCAACCCCAATGACGTTGCATATTTTGACAAACGGGACGACGTAGATAACAGCAGCCCCACCGGATACCTTTACCGTTTAACGGGCTACATGGTGCTTGGCTACTTTATCACCGACGAATTTGGCAATGCGACAATCGACTTTAAGGCGGACAGCAGTTTTCACGTGCTGTGGAAGACATCTAAACGAAAGCGCACAGGGGATGACGGCCCGATTGAGAGTATCACATTCGATCCGGATCTATCATCCTACGGTTACCCGGCAGAGCCGGACTACGGCAAATCCACGGTTAAAATCTTCGGGGAATGGGAGCGTCTGCCCATGGGCGGGGTTTACCTGGCACCCGGTAATTACACCTGTCAGATCATCCTGACAGAAGAATCGTTTCACGGCAGCGGTGGAAACCTGAGAGGGCAGTGGGCCGCTGTCATGGGGGGGTCCCTGGAGTTTGTGTTGAGATGAAAGATCAAAAGCGGACAGATGAGGGTGCTGAAAAAAGAAAAACCGCCCGGTTTATCCCCAAGGAGCACACCTTGGCAGCGTTTGGGAGCGATCTGCTAAAAATAGGCAAGGTCAAGGATATCAGCTGGGGCGGGCTGTCGTTTGAGTATCTGTATAACAGTGAAACAGACCCAACTGGCAAACATGTGGATATCTGGATTTCCGGTGTTAAATATGCCCTGCGGGACGTCCCCTGCAAAAAGGTGTATGATATCAGATCGGCGATCAATTATGAGAACCATCCCTTTGCTTCTACCATTATGAACCGATGCGGCCTGCAATTTGGAACACTTTCAACCGATCAATCAGCAAAACTGTCATCATTTATTAGGGAGCGTACTATTTCTCCAGTTGTGCCCATACCATGCCCCTGACGGGGTGCAGACGGCCCTGTGAGGGCGGCTTTTGGTAAGTCCAATGGAGGAGGGGGGGCAAATCAACGGTTGACTCTTAGCCGTTTCTTATATCAAAAGGAAAAATCGATATTTGGAATAAACATCGCAGGCCCCTGTTTTGTGCAGATGCTCCAATATACCTAAGTTTTTCAATCTCCAGAAAACCTGATATATCCATTCCATATCGCAACTCAGCGTGTTGTCAGATCAAATTGTATCTTAAATTTGAAAAATAAAAGATTGAATCTTGATCATTGCAGTTAAATCTCTTTTGCCGGATTTGAAACGGATAAAAACGGTATATAAGCACACGGAGTATTGGTAATTAAGGAATTAAAATGATCAGCTCGACCATTTTTCACTTTATGTTTGGTCTTTGGTCTGCGATAACAATAAGTTGATCGTCCTTTTTCATTCTGTAATCGCATTCCGGGTTTGTGGTTAGATTTTTGCCCTCTGTGTTTTCTACCCCCAGGCAGAGAATACTATATTTCTTTTTCATCTCGCAAAGGACATCAAAAAAGGTCTGATCCGTCAAGTGATGCGGGAGTTTTATCTTGAAAATATCTTTTCCGTATCGATTACTAACTAGTTCACTGATCATTCGGGTGATTCCATGGTCGAGGGCGGCCTGAACCAAAAGATTCGTACTCAGTTCACCCACAACGATGATTTCGTCTGCTTTTGCCATCCGGCAATGATCCACATTTTTAGAATCCATGAGCTCAACACAGGTATACACGCTTGAATTCATATTTTTAATGGTCAGGGTATTGAGTATGGTCTTGGCATCCCTTGCATATGAATCAAGATGATCGTCCGAGAGAATGATGACCGCCTGGGCCCTTTCCAACTTGGCTTTTTTTAATATCTTCGGATTGACTTCACCCCGAATGAAATGTAGATTAGGGTCATCGACCGGCTTTTCGGTTATATCTGCAATCACAACAATGGAGATGGAACTCGATTTTGGATCTGCCCGAAGTTCTTCAACAATTTCGTCTCCTCTAAAATTCCACCCGCATATGATAAAGTGGCCGGTCGCGCTGATTGATTTCATTCCTCTGTTCTCCTGAAACTTGTTTTCGATAAAAAAAGTGGCGATGGTGGCAGTGAGGACACCCAGAAACCCGATTCCCAAAAACATCACTCCCATCCCTACGACTCGACCACCTAGAGTCGTGGGAGAAATATCTCCGTATCCAACGGTAGTCAGTGTAACGACCGACCACCACAGGGCATCGATAAACTGGGCATCCTTTTCAAAATAGACAAACGCCGTACTCCCGAAAAAGATAACGAAAATGATGATAAGAGCAACCCGGACCAGTTTTTCACGGCAAATATTTAAAACAGTCCGTTTTAAAAAAACATAAAAGAGATGCATTATGTATTCTTAATCTTTCTTGACAATAAATTCTCTTAACCTGTTTCTTTCCATCGCTTTTACAGTAATAATGAACGTTTCAAACACTATCTTTTCCTTTTCTTTGGGGATTCGACCGATTTTTTCGAGGATAAAACCTGAAAAGGTATCGTATTCTTTTGAGTCAGGAATATCCATCCCGGTCATTTCGTTTACCTCTTCAATTTCAGACTTGCCGAGGACCATCCACGTCTGGTCGTCCATTTCAACAATATGGGGTTCGTCTTTATCGGTTTCGTCTCTAATCTCTCCGACAATCTCTTCAAGGGTATCTTCAAGGGTGATAAGGCCGGACACGCCGCCATATTCATCCACAACGATCGCCATATGGTGTTTTATTTTTTTGAATTGATGAAGCAAATTGTCCAGTTTTTTATTTTCAGGAACAAAATAGGGTTTTGTCATGATCTTTCTGACGTCGATTTCCTTGCTGGACGACACTTGATGCATAAAGAGGTCCTTGATATTTAGGATGCCGATCACATGATCGATATTTTCTTCGATAACAGGGATCCGTGAAAACCCGGATTGAATGATTCTATCCAACCGGAGCTTTTCTTCGGCTTCCACAACAAACATATCGGTTCTTGGGGTCATAATTTCTGAGACGTTGGTATCATCGAGTTCAAAAATGTTATAGATCAGTTCCTTTTCCTCTTCCTTGATCTCTCCTTCTTCTTCAACCACTTCAACAAAAGTCATCAGTTCTTCCTCTGTTACACCGGGTGGTTTTTTTATCCGACCGGTTAACTTGGGGATAAAATTTAAAAATGCTAAAAACGGAAAGAACAAAATTGAGAGCCAATATATTGGAAATATGGCAATTTTTGCAATAAAGATGTTGTTTCTGGTGGCGATCGATTTTGGAAGCACTTCACCAAAAACCAGAATAAAAAAGGTCATAATACCTGTTGTAAATCCAATGGCATGGTTGGGGAAGATCCCCATTGAGAGTGATGTGGCCAAAACAGCCGCACCCACATTAACGATATTGTTTCCAATGAGAATCGTCGATAGGAGTTTATGAGGATCATCCTTCATTTTCTTGATCAACTGCAATGGTTTTCCGCCTTTTTTAGCGATATGAAGGGATTTGGTTTTGCTGATGGAGAATAAAGCGGTTTCTGCAGAAGAAAAAAAGCCGGAGAGAACAAGAAGACATATCAATAGGATAAGCTGACCAGTCATGACGGTTGACTTTCAGAATGAGTTGGGTCGTGCCTCAAAAGGGGCAACAAAACCGGGATCGTTTTCAGATAAAATAGATGAGAAATGAAAAAAGAATGGAAAATTATGATATGTTTTCTTAATAACAGGGGATCTTGCAAGCTGCGCTACTTCCTCTTTAAATCAGGGAATATGTCTTGTAATATTAATAGTGTTATTTTACATCGATATACAACAAAATACAACAAAAATTTGTTTTTTCAAGTAAATTAGAGAAGATATGAATGAAATTATCGAGCATAAGGCCCCATGACTCAAACATCGAACATAAATGAATTCCTCCATTCGCTAAAATCATCCCCCCGCCAAAGATTCCAGGCCGTTTATCATACGGTGCAGCCGGGCCACCCGCCTATCTGGTCAAAACCTGAAAAAGGATGGCCTGAAATCATGCAAAAGGTGATGCATGCGTGCGGGATACAGGATCTTTACCGCCACCAGGCGGAAGCGATCGATGTCATTCGGTCCGGCCGCCATGTGGTCGTGGCAACCCCGACAGCCAGCGGGAAGACCGCGATATATAATCTTCCGGTGTTGGAGAAAATATGTAAGAATGCGAACGCAAGGGCACTCTATATTTTCCCTCTAAAGGCCCTTGCCCAGGATCAGCTTCGGACATTTCAAGAAATGGTTGCTTTTTGGGAGGGAAGGCTCCCCACTGCGAACATTTATGATGGCGACACCACTGCATGGCATCGAAAGCGAATCAGGGAATCACCACCAAATGTCATTTTGACCAATCCAGAAATGCTCCATCTCTCTATTTTGCCCTATCATCAGAAATGGTCTACTTTTCTGTCCAACCTGGAAGTCGTGGTGGTGGATGAGGTCCATACATACCGTGGCGTCTTGGGATCCAATATGGCCCAAGTTTTTAGGCGGTTTCAAAGGATATGTTCACACTATGGGGCTTCTCCTTCGTTTATTTTCAGTTCTGCCACAGTGGATAACCCCGATCAGCTTTCAAAACAACTCACAGGACAGAAAGTAAAATCTGTTTGTAAAAGCGGCGCACCCCAGGGGCGCAGGCATATTCTATTTTTAGATCCGCTGGAAGGGCCTGCACAGACCGCCGTGCTGCTACTTAAAGCAGCTCTTAAACGGGGGTTGAGAACGATTGTGTATACCCAGTCCCGTAAGCTGACCGAATTGATTGCTATCTGGGCCGGAAGCCAATCCGGTCCATTTGCCAGACGGATCAGTGCCTACAGAGCCGGTTTTCTGCCGGAAGAGCGAAGGGAGATTGAAGCCCGGCTGGCAAGTGGAGATCTGCTTGCCGTTATATCCACCAGTGCCCTCGAGCTTGGTATAGATATCGGCGACCTTGATCTCTGCATACTGGTGGGATATCCGGGTTCGGTTATTTCAACATGGCAGCGGGGAGGCAGGGTGGGGCGGAGTGGACAGGATTCCGCACTGGTCCTCATTGCCGGAGAGGATGCGCTGGACCAATATTTTATGCGAAATCCAGAAGATTTTATCCATAGGAGACCAGAGGCAGCAGTTTTAAACCCGTTTAATCCTGAAATCCTGTCAAGGCATCTGATATGTGCTGCAGCGGAGCTGCCACTGAGGATGGATGAACCGATGATGGCCGAGGCGTCTGTTCAAAAGAGCGTATTGCGTCTGGAGGAAAAGGGAGATCTTCTGAGAAGTGCAGATGGAAAAGAGATCTATTCCAGAGAAAAGGCGCCCCATCGAAGGGTTGATTTGAGGGGAACCGGAAACCGGTTTGATATTATTTCCGGAAACAAAGGGGAGCGTATCGGAGAAATTGATGGATTCAGGGCGTTTAAGGAAACGCATCCAGGTGCTGTTTATCTTCATAAGGGAAATGCCTACCTTGTTGAACACCTTGACCTTGATACCAAGACTGCCGTGGTTTCAAAGAGACAGGTCGATTATTATACCAGGGTTCGAGGCCACAAACACACAGAAATCATTGAGCAATTTGAAAGAAAAACTGTTTGGGGTACGTCGGTTTTCGTCGGCCGACTGAAAGTTACCGATCAGGTGACCGGTTATGAGAAATGGCGGATTCATGGGAAAAAAAGATTGAACATCGTGCCCCTCGATCTTCCCCCGCAGACGTATGAGACAGAAGGCTT
The DNA here is from genome assembly GCA_011049715.1 of Desulfobacterales bacterium. Lineage (GTDB taxonomy): Bacteria > Desulfobacterota > Desulfobacteria > Desulfobacterales > UBA2156 > UBA2156. The sequence goes on along the minus strand of DRHF01000128.1, from coordinate 1,660 downwards.
GTGGTATAAAATTCCGGTGGAGATTCAACGAAAAACAGAATCGAAATACATTCACTTTATGGGAGGAATTCATGCGGTTGAACATGCCGCCATCAGCATCTTTCCGCTGCTGGTGATGACGGATCGAAATGATCTCGGCGGTATTTCCACGCCCTTTCATTTTCAGGTCGGAAGTGCTGCAATATTTATCTACGATAGTGTTCCAGGGGGAGCCGGACTAACCCGATTGGCCTTTGAACGTGCTGAAGAGCTTTTAGAATACACACTAAAAGCGATACAGACATGCCCCTGTGAGTCCGGATGTCCTTCCTGCGTGCATTCACCCAAATGCGGTTCCGGTAATCGACCGATTGACAAGGCTTCCGCCAGATTTATTCTAGAGAGTTTAAAAACAGGCCCCAAGCCAACGGATATAGAAAGCGACACGGTACCAAGAGACAAAACAGAAACCGAGAAGAAGAACACGAAACAACACGGAAGGGTTCATTTTGGTGTCTTTGATTTAGAAACCCAGCGCTCCGCAGAGGAGGTGGGCGGATGGCACAAAGCGGATTTGATGGGGATCAGCTGTGCTGTTCTTTATGATTCAGGCGATGATACTTTTTACGAGTTTCTGGAAGGTCAGGTACCCCTTCTCATTGATCATCTTAATAAACTCGATCTTGTGGTTGGATTCAATATCAAACGGTTTGATTACCTGGTGCTCGGCGGTTGTTCCGAGTTTGATTTTCAATCCCTTCCCACCCTTGACATCTTGGAAGAGGTTCACAACCGTCTTGGTTTTAGGATTTCACTGGATCACCTGGCAAAAGTCACGCTCGGGAAGAAGAAAAGTGCGGGAGGTCTTCAGGCACTTCAATGGTGGAAAGAAGGTCGGATACGTGAAATTATCGACTATTGCAAACTGGATGTGGCAATTACAAGGGATCTTTTGTTGTACGGTAAAGAGAAGGGATATCTTCTTTTCAACAACAAAGCCGGAAATACGGTTCGAATACCGGTAAATTGGTAACTCAGAAAAGGAGTTTTCTATCGGTTTGGATCATCGATCGGTTCGAAGGAAACAAAAAAAAGTGATAAGGTCAAAGTTGATGAACTCGTAAAAAGGCCATATTGCTCTCTAAATGACCATTTTGGGGCGTTTAGATAGGTAATACTAAATTTCAAGAACTCGTCGTAACCTCCTCAAACAGCTTGAAATTCTTAACGTACCACCTATCAAAACGCTTTATCCCAAAATGCTCAAAGTCGTTCGCAAATGACTTTTTACGAGTTCATCAAAGCTCTTGGGATAAATATTTTCCAACTTGCCGGTTGATACAGCGATATATATCTTCATCAGAGCCAAAAATATCGACCACATCCTTATGGTTGATCATCTGTTCGATTACAAAGGCCGTCACATAGAGACTGACAATATGAGGATAGGGCACAAGATCCCTAAACGGAGCCACCTGATAATCGATATCAAAATTTTCGATGCGACTCAGTTTATTAAGGCACCCACGGATCTGATCCTCAAGTGCGTTCTTGTTGGTTGTCTCCACAAGATTATTTTCAACAAGCTTCATTGAAATTGAATTGCTAAGCGGGTCGATATTGTCTTGAATTCCTATGATGGCGGCCCTTCGGGCATACTCTCGTGAGTGCTCAATTTTTG
>DRHF01000127.1 GCA_011049715.1 Desulfobacterales bacterium | reverse complement strand
TAACCGGGAGCGCATATGAGAAGAGCCCCTCTGTCCAGGGTACAATACTCCTGCCTTGTTTCATTAATAATAGTCATTTTTGTGCTTTTCATGACAAAAATCTCCCATGCAGACACTCTTGAAGGTTTACGCGCTCGTCTGCCCACACGCATAAATGGCTGGGCGGCGGACTCGGAAGACCGTATTTTCAATGAAAAAACTATCTTTAGTTACATCAACGGTGCCGGTGAGGTTTATAGGGCTTATAATATGCAGCAATGTCTTTCCCGTCGCTACATCAGCCCCGGTGCACCTACGATTGTACTGGACATTTTCGAAATGGGATCATCGGAAGATGCATACGGTGTTTTCACCCACGACACAGACGGAAAAATATTAGAAATAGGACAGGATGCTCGTTTACGGCCGGGGTGGCTGAGTTTCTGGAAATACCGATTCTTTGTTTCCATATACGTCGAAGAAGAGTCAGCTGCCGCTGAAAAGGCAGTAATAGACCTTGGCAGGCAGATTGCCTCCGGTATTGCGGTTGAGGGAACCAGGCCTCGCCTCCTGTCGCAACTACCAAAAAGGGGATTGAAATCCGCAAGCATTCGATACCTTCATCATCCGATCGTGCTGAATTATCATTTCTATCTATCAGATGAAAACATTTTGAACATTTCCTCCGACACAGATGTTGTTTTAGCAGATTACCAGCAGGTCAATGAAAAAGCACGCTTGCTTCTGGTGAATTATCCTGATCACGAAATAGCAATAAAATCACTTACCAGTTTTTTTAATCATTACCTTCCAGACGCAAACCAAAGTGGTTTGGCCTTACTCGAAGACGGTAAATGGGCTGCTGCTTCTATAAAAGGCCAGTTGCTGGCGATTGTTTTGGAAGCCGACAGCCGGAAGCTTGCGGAAAATTTGCTAAAACCTTTTTTATAAAAATTGTATTCTCGAATAGGATCTACAGGATTTTTTTCTCTTGTTTTCTCGATTTTCTGACGAAACCGAGAAAAAAGAAATCCCCCTTACGGTAAAAATTAAAGAGTGGGCGAATGTGAGATAAACAGAAAATGGGATGGGGATGAAAGGGAAAAATCAGGTTATCACACGCCGTGATTTTATCCGCACGGGCTCGTGTGTAGTCATGGGAGGCCTCATGGGGGTTCCCTCTTTGAGCAGGGGAGCCGCTAGGGGAACTGACAAGAGCCGGGTGGTGCTGATACGTGATGAGAGGGTTGTTGAAGGTTATGGATCCCTGAAACATAGCAATTTGGTAGAAATGCTGGACCAATCGGTAACCACCCTTCTTGAGGCTGGGGATGCCACTTCAGCTTGGCGGCAGTTGGTGAATCCGGCCGATGTGGTGGGCATAAAAAGCAATGTCTGGAGACCGCTGCCCACTCCTTCATTTTTAGAGGAATCAATTTCAAAGCGTCTGATGGAGGCGGGCGTCAGAGCGCAGAACATTGCTGTCGACGACAGAGGGGTGATGCAAAATCCGGTATTCAAGCAATCCACGGCTTTGGTAAACGTGCGCCCTATGCGGACACATCACTGGTCCGGTCTGGGCACGTTGATTAAGAATTACATTATGTTCGTCGCTCAACCTTGGATGTACCACGGCAAAGCCTGCGAAAGATTGGGGGCTATCTGGCAAAAGCCAAATGTCAAGGGCAAAACCCGATTAAACATTCTGGTGATGCTTACGCCTTTGTTTCACGGCATCGGACCACATCACTTTAGTCGCAGTTACTTATGGCCATATGGTGGCCTGATCGTAAGCACGGATCCCGTAGCCGCTGATGCTATCGGTGCTCGGATTATCCAAGCTAAACGATTTAAATACTTCGGAAAAGACCGACCCGTCAGTCCGGCTCCCCGGCACATTGAAGCTGCCGATACCAAGTTTGGGCTTGGCAACAGCCATCCGGAGCGCATTGAGTTGATTAAGCTAGGCTGGAAAAAAGATATTTTAATTTAAGTGATCGATAAGGAGATTTTTCTTACTGTCCTCGGAAAGCGTTGCCATCATTGGTTTGTTGTTGACGATGATAAATCTCCACGGTTGACCATTGGAGGAATTCGGTGCAAGACAGCTTTCTGTGATAATTTCTTTTACTAGTTCTATCCCTATTTGCTTGTCTTCGTAATCTCTTATAGAGCGCCTGGTTTTCAATGAATCCGAAAAATCTGCCATCTTTGTCCCCTTTCTCAAATGTTTTAAGGTCTCTGAGTTTCTACAACTTAACTACTCAAGTTTCACACCTGATATTTTAAGGAAAGTCGCATCAGGCATAGGGTAAAAAGAAATTTTTCTGAAAAAAATTAATGGTGAGCGCTTTGACAACGGCACAAAACCTTTTAAGAGTTATCATTTCAGAAGCAACTGATATTACGAAAGAAACCAGACCATCGCGTGCCTGTGCACGGTGATTACTTTATGGATACCGGTTCAAACTGATTGCCTCATTGTTTTTCTAAAAAATTTTATTTACCCCACACCAGATGCGGCACCGTGCCCCGTTGGGGGTGCGAAACTTGAGTTTATTATTAACAAAAGGTCTAAATTAATTCTCATTTTCGTTTTAAAACCTTAAAGGAGGAGTCTCCCACGACTCAAGAAGGTTTTAAACGCAAGCTGGCCGCTATCCTCAGTGCGGATGGAGCCGGGAGTTGAGGAGTCTGACATTGTCTCTGATCAGGATTTGGAAGGCGTCCCATGGTACGTTAAACTGTATGTGGACGAGCTGGCTGACGAGGGGCAACTCGCTGCGCTGAGCAACATATTTCTTGGACGCGCAATGGATTAAGCTGGGCAAGGTCGCCCAAGCAAACGTGAAGCGTCCTGTGGACCACAAAGAGACGGTCACTTGTGGCATCACGGGCCATGACAATCCTGGTCAGGAATACGTCTGCAGTCTGAAAGTGGACGACAGTCCATTTAAATGGGAATTCGAGGAACGCTGCGGGTTCGCCACCAACTTCGCTTATCGGTGCGATGAGGCTTAAAGGGTCATCATCCACACACCAACGGCCACCAACACAAAGCCTGAGGTGAAACCGATCCGTTCGCCATATGGTACAACCTTTTCAACAAGAACGAAAACCGCCAGCACCGCAACCCACAGCAGGTTCATGACCCCCGTGGCAAACAGGATCGCCATCAACGCCCAGCAGCAACCGAGGCAGTAAGCCCCGTGTTTGATACCCATGGCAAAGGCCCCGAAGGCGCCGTCCCGCCACTCAGTCATGAAAAACCCAACAGGCGCGCGGCATCGATTCAGACAGGCCCGTTTGAGCGGTGTCCACTGAAAAACACCTGCCAGGATAAGAATGGCCCCTCCGACGTATTTGTCGGTTATGGACATCATCGGCGAGAGGTATGATGCTTTGTACAGGCCCCACTGCGCAATGGTGGCAGCCAGGCTGAACACCCCCCACACCGCCAGATAGGCGAGAGCGAACAATCCAGCAGGCCCGACAGGATCCTTCTCGCCGGAGCGCCGCCTGCTCATCAGCGCGTAAGTGATTATCATTGGCGCGGCAGACGGGGTCATCATCGCGGCCATCATCACTGTCCACATGATAAAAATCATGAATGCGTATAAGAGCGACCAGGGCGCAGGGATAGGCATGACCATATCGATTGTACCCGTGTCCATCGCCGTTGCCATCCAGATAATGCATCCCCACGATAAAGCCAAGATAAGAGCAATTCCGAGGATAACGATACTCCGGTCGCGCCGGAGTAGGTTGGAAAGAATGGTTTCGGTCATTGTTCACCGCCGGTTGCTCAGTCCAAGTGCCATCCCTGTTGGCTAAAGTTCAAGAGTGGAAGATATTTCGGGTCCGGTAGAGCAAAAAAATTTGGATCAAGAGGTAAAAAATACCGCCATGTGTCACAATTGAAAAAAACTCATCAATACATATAATTTCAGTAAGTTATCTAATTTATTTCCTATGAATAAGTGTATATGATATTTAAAAATAAAAATCTAGACCTTTTTGCACTTTTTTCGTTCTCTACCATAACTTATTGAGATGTTATTGATCCTCCTCATTATTTATAGGAAATTTATGAATGCTTCTCGAGCTTGATTCCGGGTTTTTAATCTCCGATGATTTTTACCAAAGTCCTTTTCCGTCTTCCACCATCAAATTCCCCATAAAATATCTGTTCCCAAGGACCAAAATCGAGTTTCCCATCGGTAACCGCCACCATCACTTCGCGTCCCATAATCTGCCGCTTCATATGCGCATCAGCGTTGTCTTCACCCACGTTATGTTGATACATGGATATCGGTTCATGGGGTGCCAGTTTTTCCAACCATACATCGTAATCATGGTGGAGACCCGATTCATCATCGTTGATAAACACCGAGCTTGTGATGTGCATGGCGTTGCAAAGGACAAAACCCTCTCTGATGCCGCTCTCTTTTAAACACTTCTCCACATCCGGTGTAATATTGATAAATGCGCGCCGCCCGGGCGCGTTGAACCACAGTTCTTTTCGATAGCTTTTCATTTTTCTCCCTTCCTTTACCTATCCGGATAAACTAGAATTAAAAAAGAATCTCTCGCAAAGGCGCTAAGATTTTTTCTCCTATTTTTCTTACCTCGCTTTGCGTGGAAAAAGCAAAATTCAGAAAAATTCTGCCATAAAAACACAAATACCATTATTAACGAACTAAAATCAGGTTCTCATTTTTTTAAACAGCTGGTTTGCTGCTGTCAACATTGGGTCCCATACCGGTCCGAACGGTGGTGCATAGGCCATGTCGGCCTGGCTGAACTGTTCGACGGTCATATGGCAGTGAAGAGCGACGGCCGCTGCGTTTATCCGGTGCGCTGTCCCTTCTTTTCCCACCATCTGAACTCCCATGAGCCGACCCGATTTGCGGTCGCCGACCATCTGAACATAGATTGTGGACGACCCGGGGTGTGCATGGGCCCTGGAACCTGATTTAATCGTAACTTCAACCGGCTCAAAACCGAATTTTTTCGCTTCTTCTGCATGAAGACCTGTACGCGTCACTTCGAGATCGAACAGCTTAAAGACCGCTGTCCCGGCCACACCCGGCAGGTCGGCTTTCCGACCACAAACACTATCCGCTACGGCCCAGCCCGCGCGGTTTGCCCTTAACGCCAGTGGGATCCATACTTTTTGGCCGGTTACGACATGGTATGCATCTGCACAATCCCCTGCCGCAAAAATATTTTTATCAGAGGTTTTGAGCCCTTTGTCGACTGAAATTGAATTGCTCACGCTAAGTTCGATATTCGCGTTTGCCGCAAGACGGCTGTCGGGTGTGATGCCGATGGCCACCAGAACCATATCGGCTTCAAGCTTAAGATCAGCGCAAACAACCGTAAGGCCTTTGTTGGATTTTTCAATTCTTTCCACAACGTGACCGGGATAAAGATGGACACGATTCGTCTCCACTTCTCCTTTTACCACGTCAGCCAGCATTTCATCCATCCATGGCAGAAAAACAGGTCGTAGCTTAACCATGTCGACCTCTATGTTTAATGCGCGAAGCGCCTCGACCATCTCAAGGGCGATAAACCCCATCCCGATAACTACCGATTTTTTAACGCAGTTCGATTTGATAAAATGTTTTATCTTTCTTCCGTCATCGAGGCTTTTAAGCTGCATTACCCCAGGAAGGTTAAATCCGGGCAGATCGGGCATGATCGGTGATGCACCGGTGGCGATTAACAGTTTATCAAAAGAAAACTCAAAATCTTTCCCCTTCAAAGACATGCCGGTAACCGTTTTGTTGATTCTGTCAATCGCTTTCGCGCAGTGCCCTGTCAGAAGATGTATGTTTTGTTTCTCCCTGAAAATATTAGCCCCCCTCACCACAAGGTCTTCTATTTCCCGCTTGGGGTCCGCGATATTATACGGCATCCCGCAGGCGCTGTAGGAAACGTCAGTGGTTTTTTCCAAAACAGTCACCTTTAAATCAGGCCGGAGTCGTTTCGCCCGGCTTGCCGCACTCATTCCTGCCGCGTCACCACCGATGATCACAAATTCCATGGGTTACTCCTCTGGGTCGACTTTTCATTTTTTGTATAACTCTTTTTCAAAATACGGGCAAGATCAGTTTTTCGACCCGAAGACCTGAAGCAGGTTACATTCGTTTTCAAAACCTATATTTGTTCGAAAAAAAACAGCGGGGCCATTTCATCTAGTTTTTGCTCTTGAAAAGGTAAGACCGGTGATATAAAAGAAATATATAAGAAATGTTTTGTTTTTGTGATAATTCCCATGTTTCATGGGTCTATATCAGGGAGCGATTACATTTTTGTAATCCAGTAACACAACCATTAACCCCAAAGGAGGTAAAACGATGAAACCTTTCAAATTATGTGCATTGATTGTGGTGGCCGGATTTATTTTTTCGGGTATGGCCTTTGCCGGAACATTGGATGATGTGAAAGCAAAAGGGTTTATCCAGGCCGGCGTTAACGGTGATCTATTTGGCTTTGGAAAACCGGATGAAAAAGGTGTCTGGAAAGGACTCGATGTTGATACAGCCCGGGCGATTGCCGCTGCAGTGTTCGGAGATGCCGACAAGGTAAAATATACGCCGTTGACAGCGAAAACGCGTTTTACCGCACTGCAATCGGGCGAAATTGATGTGCTAACCCGAAACTGTACCCAAACCCTGGGACGGGACACCGCCTTGGGTCTCGATTTTGTTCAGGTCAATTACTATGACGGTCAAGGTTTTCTGGTACCGAAGAAATTGGGGATCAAGAGTGCTAAAGAATTGGATGGGGCTTCCGTTTGTGTCCTGCCAGGAACAACCACCGAAATGAACGTGGCGGACTTTTTCCGTGCCAATGGTATGAAAATGAAACCCGTTGTTATTGAAAGCACCGCCGAACTGGCCAAAGCCTTTTTTGCCGGAAGATGCGATACCCTCACGTCAGACGCATCCCAGCTGGCCGGTACACGTGCCGTTGCTCCAAATCCCGAAGATTATATCATTCTTCCGGATATCATTTCCAAGGAACCTCTGGCACCTGTCGTGCGACACGGCGACAACCAGTGGAAAGATATTGTAAACTACTCGGTTCTGGCCTTGATAAACGCCGAAGAGATGGGTATCACGTCAAAGAATGTAGATGAAATGCTGAAAAGCAAAAACCCGAAAATCAAACGTTTCCTCGGTGTAACTGCCGGAAATGGCAAAGCCCTGGGACTTGATGAAAAATGGGTCTATAATATCATCAAACAGGTTGGCAACTACGGCGAAATTTTCGAACGCAATGTTGGGGTCAATACACCGCTCGGACTCGAACGCGGGCTGAACGCACTTTGGACAAACGGCGGTCTGTTGTATTCTGCACCCTTTAAGTAAGAGACGGGCTCGTCATTACAGGAAATTTCACCCCAAACATGGCTGTTAGGCATGGCTTTGAACAGCATGCCTAATGGCCTGTTCATTTGCTACCCGAAGAACACCCAATGCGACAAACCGGTAAAGAGCCTGAAGGATTAAAGGAGCAGGCAGCTGTTCCCTTCTGGAATGATCCGGGTAAACGCTCTATTTTGTATCAGATTGGAGTGGCCCTGATGGTGGGGCTGCTGGGGTATTACCTGATTTCAAACACCCTTGCGAATTTAGAACGTCAGGCCATCGCAACCGGTTTCGGATTTCTTGAGAAAGAATCGGCCTTTGAAATAGGCGAATCGCTGGTCTCTTATTCGGCGGCAGACAGCTATGGCAGGGCGCTTGTAGTCGGGGCGCTGAATACAATGCTTGTCGCATTGATCGGGATCACACTTACGGTCATACTCGGCGCTTTGATCGGAATCGCCAGACTTTCTTCCAATTGGCTCATATCGAAGATGGCAGGGGTCTATATAGAGGTTTTTCAGGATATACCCATACTGCTTCAGCTTTTTTTCTGGTACGCTTTATTCTATAATGTCCTTCCGGCCCCCAAGCTGGCCCTGCATCCTTTTGCCGGCCTCTTTTTAAGTAATCGGGGGCTTGTGTTCGCCGTACCGGAATCTCATGCGTCACATAAGTACATGGCGCTTGCCTTCGTTGTCGGATGCATCGCGGTCTATTTCCTTCGCAGATGGGCAAAGAAAAGACAGGCCAAAACCGGCAAACCCTTTGCAGTCTTCAGGGTATCTTTAGGGATCCTGATAGGACTTCCGCTGCTGACATGGATGATCGGCGGTGCCCCGACTGGGATGAATATTCCGGTGCTGAAAGGATTCAATTTCAAAGGAGGAATTAACGTCAGTCCTGAATTTACCGCCCTCTTACTCGGACTTGTACTTTATACGGCGGCGTTTGTGGCCGAAGTGGTGCGTGCCGGCATTCAGTCGGTAAGCAAGGGGCAGACCGAGGCGGCTATGTCGATGGGCCTCAAACCGAGTTTGATACTCAAGCTTGTGATACTTCCTCAGGCCCTGCGCGTCATCATTCCGCCTTTGACAAGTCAGATGCTGAACCTGACTAAAAACAGTTCTCTGGCTGTCGCAATCGGATATCCTGATTTTGTTTCCGTGGCAGGTACGACCATAAACCAGACGGGTCAGGCCATCGAGGGAGTCGCCCTGATGATGTTTGTTTATCTTATCCTGAGCCTGCTAACATCTGCTTTTATGAACTTGTATGATAAGAGGATGAAGCTAGTGGAAAGATAATCATAGATTCTTATTGTCTGGAAACATTTACAAACCATGGATATAGCGGCAGCAGCATCAGTATCAAAAAAGATAAAACCACCTGTAGTGGAGGTGGGCATAATCGGATGGGTTAAAACCAACCTTTTCAGCGGGTGGCTCAATTCCCTGCTCACCCTCGTTATGCTCTTTATCCTGTGGAAAATCATCCCGCCGTTTATTAAATGGGCTTTTATCGACAGTAACTGGATTTCCACCAGTGAGCAGTGTCGCGATGCTGCAGGCGCTTGCTGGTCGATCATACCGGCCAACATCCGTTTCATCACATTTGGATTTTTCCCCCATGATCAACAATGGCGTCCGCTGATTGCCATGATAATGCTGGTCGGCCTGCTTTTTTTCAGCCAGGATCGAAAGCGCTGGAAAAAGTCTCTGGCCTATGCCTGGATAGCGGGTCTGATTATTATGGGGCTGCTCATGAAAGGCGGTCTTTTGGGGCTTAAATCGGTTGAGAGTACCCAGTGGGGTGGGCTGCCGCTTACACTGCTGCTTGCCATATTCGGTTTGACGGCAGCCTATCCATTGGGTGTGATTCTGGCGCTTGGCCGCCAGTCGAAGATGCCGATTGTCAGATCACTATGCGTTGTCTACATAGAGCTAATCCGAGGAGTGCCGCTTATCACACTGCTGTTCATGTCCTCGGTTGTGTTTCCGCTTTTTCTGCCTGAAGGTATCACCGTCGACAAAATCCTACGGGCCCAGGTTGCCATTATTCTGTTTACCACGGCATATATTGCTGAAGTGGTGCGGGGCGGATTGCAGGGGATGTCACAAGGCCAGTATGAAGCGGCCAAATCCCTCGGTCTCAATTATTACCAGACCATGCGGCTTGTGATTTTGCCGCAAGCACTCAAAATAGTGATCCCTCCGACAGTGAGCGTTCTAATTTCAGCTTTTAAGGACACATCGCTTGTCGTGATAATCGCGTTGTACGATCTGCTCAAAACAACCCAGTCCGTTCTTTCTGATCCGAAATGGATGGCCTATTC
>DRHF01000126.1 GCA_011049715.1 Desulfobacterales bacterium | reverse complement strand
GTATGAGGTGATTATGCTTGAAAAAGCGTTGACAGGAAGCAAAAAGTACTATGGATGGATAACGCTGCTCCTTGCCGTTATCGCTGTGGGGTTCGCCTTCTATTTATGGCAGCTCAGTTTTGGTCTGGCTATCACAGGCATGAGCCGTGATGTCACCTGGGGATTTTATATCGCCCAGTTCACTTTTCTGGTTGGCGTTGCCGCATCGGCGGTCATGGTGGTTCTCCCCTATTATCTCCACAACTATAAGGCGTTCGGTAAAATAACCATTTTGGGGGAATTCCTGGCCGTGGCTTCGGTCGTCATGTGCGCTCTGTTTGTTTTTGTCGATCTTGGCCAACCGGCACGGGTTCTGAATGTTTTATTGTATCCGTCACCGAAATCCATTCTTTTTTGGGATATGATTGTATTAAATGGATACCTTATCCTGAATATTGTCATCGGCTGGAAAGTCCTCGAAGCCGAGCGAAACGGAGTGGCGCCGCCACGCTGGCTAAAACCGCTGATATATCTTTCTATCCCCTGGGCGATCAGTATTCATACCGTCACCGCGTTTCTTTACTCAGGTCTCCCGGGAAGGGGTTTCTGGATGACCGCCATCCTGGCGCCGCGGTTTCTTGCCTCGGCCTTTGCATCCGGTCCGGCGTTCTTGATCCTGTTGTGTCTGATTGTCAGAAAGCTGACAAAGTTTGATCCGGGCAGGGAGCAGATTCAGACCCTCGCCAAAATCGCTGCCTATGGCGTTGTGATCAATCTATTTTTCTTTTTTTGCGAGGTTTTTGTTGTTTATTACAGCAGCATACCGGAACACCTGGACCACTTTAACTATCTTTACTTCGGGTTGGACGGGCATGGGGCATTGGTACCGTGGATGAGGGCGTCTATCATTTTGATGGTGGTGGGAATCATTTTGCTGGTGAATCCGGTCACCCGCAAGAATGAAAGCATTTTGGCGGTTGCCTGTATAACTGTTTTTGCCGGGACATGGATCGATAAAGGGCTCGGCATGATATCGGGCGGGTTTGTTCCCTCGCCGCTTCACCATGTCACTGAATATATCCCCACGATGCCGGAAATCATCATCGCCATTGGTGTGTGGGCGATTGGGTTTCTTGTACTCACGGCCCTATTCAAAATCGCTGTGTCAATTAAGGAAGAAGTCGCCGGCGTGGCGTAAACGATCACACCAGGCGATGCGGCTTACAGAAGATATATAATCCGGATTCCTCTGCCGTTGCCAGGGTGATGTTGAGTTCTGTTGCGAGTTCCACTGCCAGGGAGGTGGGACGGGATTTTGCTAGGATGACCGGAATGCGTGCCCTTGCGGCTTTCTGGACCAGCTCGTAACTGATCCGGGAAGAAAGAACCAGCAAACAGGCATTTGGAAGCCGATGGCTGAGAAAAACTTTCCCGATGGCTTTGTCGAGTGCATTGTGGCGGCCGACATCCTCAGCCACGGATAGAATCTCAAAGTGTTTATCGTAAAGGACAGCCGCATGCGCTGCCCGCGTCATCTGGCGCAGCGGTTGCTGATCGGAAAGCTTTTCAATGCATTGGAATGCCCTTCGTATATCGACAGTGATATCATCTGTGAGCGGATGAATCATCTGATAAAGATCTTCTACGACTTCTTTTCCACAAATACCACAGCTCGTCTGACTGATAAACCCGCGTCTCTCCAGAATATCGGGAATATTATCCCGCCTTGACGCACTCAGCATAACCGTTACAACGTTTGTATCGTCATCCTCACAAAACCCGATGGTTGCAAAATCATCCGGGTCATCCACAATTCCTTCAGCCAGACAGAAACCGGCGACATGGGGTATTTCATCGCCCGGTGTGCGCAGGACAACTGAATAGGCTTCACCTTGAAGGCGTATGGATAAGGGTTCTTCGCCAATCAGTTTTCGGTTCATAGAGGTGCTTTTTCCCCGATCCCAGCTGATCACCTGATGGTTCAAAATTTTTTCCAATTGGATCTCCGATCTCGATTTAAAAACCGCGGTTAAGCGGTGTGTTCTTTTTGACCTCCCACCGGTTTAGAGGCAGGGGCAGCTCTTTGCAACAAAATTATGTTAATGCTCGGGGGGTAAGATCTCGACTTTATCACCACACCGGATAGTTCCCCCTTCCAGAACCTTTGCAAATACACCCTCTTTTGGCATGATGCAATCTCCAGCCTTATAATAAATGGCACATTTAGTGTGGCATTCCTTTCCGATTTGTGTAATTTCCACCAAGGCTGAATCGCCGAGTTTTACTCTGGTGCCGATCGGCATCGTTTTCCAATCAATTCCTTCTGTCGCGATATTTTCGGCAAAATCACCGAATGATACATCAAGGCCCATTCGCCGAGCCTCTTCGATACTTTCAGATGAGAGAAAGCTGACCTGCCTGTGCCAGTTCCCGGCATGTGCATCGCCTTTGATACCGTGGTTCTTAATCAACAGGGCTTCGTTTATGACCTGTTTTCGAGTGGCCTTTTTTTTACTGATTGCAAGTGATATAATTTTCATGGCGTTCCTTTATTGATGGACTCGTAAAAAGACCATATTGCTCTCTAAATGACCATTTTAGGGCGTTTAGATAGGTGATACTAAATTTCAAGAACTCGTCGTAACCTCCTCAAACAGCTTGAAATTCTTAACGCACCACCTATCGAAACACTTTATCCCAAAATGCTCAAAGTCGTTCGCAAATGACTTTTTACGAGACTGTCTTTATTTAATAAAAAAATAATTGATGAAATCCAAATCACCCTTATAATAAAATAATTTAAATTTCAAATTTTTCTTGACATCATTTCGATAAAGTTTAATATCTGCATCTTTTATACGATTGATAACTGAATTGGACCAAGGAGGTTCCGGACGTGTACGCTGTTGTTTTTTCAGGTGGCAAACAGTATAAATTACAAGAAGGTGAAACCGTAAGGGTTGAAAAAATTCCCGGTGAAATAGGGAGTCCTGTCTTGTTTGAAAAAGTCCTTATGTATTCCGATGGCCAGAAAGTGACCATTGGGCAGCCCCTTCTCGACAATGTTGCGGTTAAAGCCCATATTGTGGAGCAAGGCAAAGCAAAAAAAATTATCGTTTTCAAATACAAACGTCGGAAAAGGTATCGACGCAGGCAAGGTCATCGTCAGCCGTTTACCGCAATTAGGATCGACAATATCTCAGGCCCGGCGGATGATCCGGAAAAGCAGGCGACAAAATAAATGTTGGTTTTAGAGGAAAAAAAATAACAGAAGCAAATCGCCAGGGGGACAGATCATGGCACACAAGAAAGCGGGTGGAAGTTCAAAAAACGGCCGTGACAGTAATGGACAACGACGCGGCGTTAAACGATATGGTGGAAACAAAGTGAAGGCCGGCAACATTTTGGTACGCCAGCTCGGCACGAAAATACATCCCGGAAATAACGTGGGAATAGGTAAAGATTATACGATATTTGCAAAAATTGACGGAATTGTTTCTTACGAACGGAAGGGACGTTCGCGTAAAAAAGTCAGTGTTTATGCAGAGTGAAATTCATCGATGAGGCGATCATTACGGTTCAATCCGGTGATGGCGGAAAAGGATGTGTGAGTTTCAGGCGCGAAAGGTTCATCCCCCGCGGAGGACCGGACGGTGGAGACGGTGGCAACGGCGGCGAAATTGCCCTGATTTCAACATTTAGAAAACGTACCCTTTTTGATTTTCGTTTTAAAAATCATTTCAAAGCGCCAAATGGCCAAAACGGCCATGGAAAAAAACGGACCGGAAAAAGAGGCAAAGATCTTCTCATAGAAATTCCGGCTGGGACCGTTATCAGTGATGCAGATACCGGCGAAACCCTGGTTGATTTTGATAAACCCGATAAAATCTTTCCTGTTGTAAAAGGGGGTAGAGGCGGTCGGGGCAACGCACGGTTTAAAACTTCAAAAAATCGATCCCCCCGTTTTGCACAGCCCGGTCAATCCGGCCAAGCTTACAGACTCAAACTGGAACTCAAACTTATAGCCGATGTCGGCATCATCGGCCTCCCCAATGCAGGAAAATCAACCCTCATTCGCGCCATTTCTTCAGCTAGACCCAAAACGGGCAGTTATCCTTTTACAACCCTGACGCCCAATCTTGGTGTGGTTCAAGCCGACCGGGACAATCCTTTTGTAGTTGCCGATATACCGGGTTTGATTGAAGGCGCGCACCAGGGCGCCGGGCTCGGCATTCAATTTTTGCGGCATATTGAAAGAACCCGGATTCTGGTTCATCTTATTGACGCGTCCGAGATCGATCCTGAAACCCCCCTTAAGGCGTATGAGACGGTAAACCGGGAACTGTCCATGTACGGGGAATCCCTGGCGGATAAACCTCGAATCGTGGTATTGAATAAGCTTGATCTACCCGATTCAGATCAAAAATCGAGTCTTTTCCTGGGTGCGGCTAAAGGGGTCAAATCGATCGGCATTTCCGCCATAACCGGCGAGGGCGTTGAAAATTTGATATCGAATCTTGTAGAATTGTTGGAAAAATCAGATGGATAGCATTCGAACGAACTGTTTTAACAAAGCAAGACGAGTTGTGGTGAAGCTTGGGAGTGGTGTGCTGACAACAGACAGCGGGTTGAATTTAAAAGCCATCCGGTCGATCAGCAGACAGATCTGTGAACTGATTGACAAAGATTTGCAAATAATTTTGGTCTCATCCGGTGCAATGGCTTCCGGAATTAAAAAAATCGGCCTTTTAAAAAGGCCGAATGAAATACCAAAAAGGCAGGCGGTTGCAGCCGTAGGCCAGGCCGGCCTGATCCGGGAATATGAAAAGGTTTTTGCAAGACACAATAAAAAGGTCGCACAAATTCTTTTAACCAGCGACGGCCTATCCAATAGAAAAAGATACTTAAATGCCCGAAATACGCTCCATACGCTGTTATCCTGGCAGGTGGTGCCGATCATAAATGAAAACGATACGGTATCCGTGGAAGAGATTAAATTCGGAGACAACGACAATCTGGCCGCCATGATCACACTTTTAATGGATGCGGACATTCTAATCATCCTTACAGATATTGAAGGGCTTTACACCAAAGATCCACGAACACATCCGGAGGCTGAGCTGGTTTCATCGGTATCTACCATCAAAAAGGCCATTCTGAAGATGGCAGATGAAATTCCCGGGCCCCTCGGTACCGGCGGAATGCTCGGTAAGATTGAGGCTGCCAAAAAGGTTATGGCTGCGGGGATCCCCATGGTGATTGCAAAAGGGGAAGAGGCAAATATTTTGTTAAAACTTTTTTCCGGAGTGGAAACCGGTACATTTTTTATTCCAAAAAAAGACAAACTGGCCAGCCGTAAGTGCTGGATTGCATTTAATTTGAAACCAAAAGGGATGATTCGAGTTGATGATGGTGCAGCTGCGGCGATTTTGAAAAGGGGGAAAAGCCTTTTGCCGAGCGGCATTCTTGATGTTAAAGGCGAGTTTAATGTGGGGGCGGCTGTACAATTTATCAAAGATGAAAACAAGATACTGGGAACCGGCCTTGTCAATTACAGCGCCGCGGATATACGAAAAATTATGGGATTGAAATCCGGCAAGATCAAGGAACGTTTGGGATACAAACCTTACGATGAAGTTATCCACAGAGACAACCTGGTGCTAACAGTTGATGATTGTGGATAGAAATGCTATACGATAACAACAACAACGGAATTTGTGCCGACTGTTTTGGCTCAACTTTCAATTGCACCGGGAAATGAGATGTCTATAGAATCAACCATTGTTGAAATGGCACGGGCCGCGAGGGCAGCGTCCGTAAAATTGGCAAGTTGTCCCTCTTCAAGAAAAAACGATGTTCTTTCAAAACTAATTGATAACATTGAGAAAAAATCCTCCTATATCCAGGAAGAAAACCAAAAGGACCTCGAGCAAGCAACGACCATGGGGCTTTCCGGCGCCATGATCGATCGGTTGACGATAAAGGATGAAACCATCGAGAGCATGGTTGAGGGCTTACGCGATGTCATACAGCTGGGTGATCCCGTCGGTTCTATCGTGAAGACCTGGTTGAGGCCCAATGGGCTCCAGGTATCACGGATGCGTATTCCACTCGGGGTCATCGGAATTATTTATGAATCGAGACCCAATGTTACCATAGATGCGGCAGGACTTTGTTTGAAAGCGGGAAATGCGGTTATCCTTCGCGGCGGGTCTGAAGCCCTTTATTCGAATCAGGCTTTGGCAGCTGTTATAAGCGATTCACTTGATGAAAAAAACCTTCCGAAGGCGGCAGTTCAGGTGGTGCCCTTCAAGGATCGGAGCGCTGTTCATACCCTTTTGAATCAGGAGCAATTTATTGATTTGATCATACCGCGTGGAGGAGAGGGGTTAATCCGATTTGTGGTTGAAAACTCAAAGATACCGGTCTTGAAACACTTTAAAGGTGTGTGCCACGTTTATGTTGATGATGGCGCTGATCTTAAAATGGCTGAAGAGATCTGTTTCAACGCCAAGGTGCAGCGACCGGGTGTATGTAACGCGATGGAGACCCTGCTGGTCCACCGGTCAATCGCGCAACAATTTCTCCCTTTAATGCATAAACGCCTTATCAAAGCGGGTGTGGAAATCAGGGGTTGTCCTGAAACATGCCGTATCCTGCCAAATGTAAAAAAGGCTGAACCTGAAGATTGGCCTGCTGAATACCTCGATCTTATCCTTGCGGTAAAAGTGGTTGAAGATATTGATCAGGCGATATTACATATTTCAGCTTATGGCTCCAGTCACACCGAGGCGATCGTCACTTCAGATTATAACCGGTCGCGGCGCTTTGTCAGTGAAGTCGATGCTTCAGTGGTTTTGGTGAATGCCTCAACTCGTTTTAACGATGGCGGGCAATTGGGACTGGGAGCTGAAATCGGCATCAGCACTTCAAAGCTGCATGCCTTCGGTCCCATGGGGGTAGAAGAGCTGACAACGACAAAATTTGTGGTGTTTGGGGAAGGTCAGGTCAGGACGTGATAAACGAAAACAGGTTTTTTCAATGCACATAGGGTTGTTTGGCGGTACCTTCAATCCGATTCATTCGGGACACATTCGCGCCTCCCAGGAAGTGAAGAAAGCATTTTCACTTGATAAAATTTATCTCATCCCGTCTGCACTCCCACCACACAAAAAACAAAATGGCATCGCGGAAGCAAAATACCGTCTGGAAATGGTTCGTCTTTCCATATCAACCGATCCCAGCCTGTATATTTCAGATGTGGAATTAAATCGCAGCGGTCCCTCATATACCATCGACACGGTGCTTCATTTCAAGTCTATTTTTCCGAAAAACCACCACCTCTATCTCATCTTGGGACTTGATGCTTTTCTTGAGATCGATACCTGGAAATCGTATAAGGATCTTTTTCTGTTGGCCTCTTTTATTGTCATGGCCCGACCCGGCGTGACATACCACAGGAGCAACTTCAAATGGAACCAGCTGGAAAATTATCTTAAATCCAAGATATCCCGAGGCTATCGATTCTCAGCTGTAAAATCAGGCTATGTCCACGATGAAAAACAGACGATCTATAGATTCAATACCGATTTCCTCGACATCTCATCAACCAATATCCGGCGTCGATTGAAAACCGGAAGACCCATTCGATCTTTGATCTCGAAAGAAGTGGAAGATTATATTAAAACAAAAAGGCTCTATCGATGACACTTGATTTGGATCCTTCGCTAAATCTATATGTCGAGGCTGCCTTAGGGAGAAAGGCCCTGGAGCTTGTCGTGCTCGATGTGCGTGGGCTTACATCTGTCGCCGATACGTTTATCATCTGCAGCGGAAGGTCAAACCGCCAGGTAACCGCCATTGCGGACCATATAAAGGATGATCTAAAAAAACACGGCATCCGGCCGTTGAGCATCGAAGGAATGAAAGAAGGGCACTGGGTTCTGCTCGATTATGGTCATATTGTCATGCATGTTTTCCATGAACCGATCAGAGATTTCTATGATCTCGAAGGCCTCTGGGTCGATGCAAAAAGGATCTCCTTTTGAAACCCGCAAAACCGCTTGTATTGATGATCCTGGACGGCTGGGGGTTTAGCTCGAACCCGAATGGAAATGCTGTCTTTGAGGCCAAAACACCCCACCTGGACGGACTCGAAGCAGAATATCCCCATACCCACCTTGTATGTTCCGGCAAGGCCGTCGGCCTCCCCGAAGGTATTATGGGCAATTCGGAAGTGGGGCATCTGAATATCGGTGCCGGCCGAATTGTCTGCCAGGAACTCCGCCGAATTGATAACTTCATCCAGGATGGATCTTTTTTCAAAAATGACAAGCTAAAGGCGGTCATGGGAAAGGTAAAGGCAACCAATTCCGCACTTCACCTCATGGGGCTTGTTTCAGAAGGGGGTGTGCACAGCCAGTTGAGCCATCTTTTTGCACTGATCGATATGGCGGACAAAAACCGTATTCCACATGTTTACATACACGCCATACTTGATGGCCGGGATACACCACCTGATGGCGGCGTCGGGTATATCAAGAGATTGTCTGAGTATTTAAATCAGAAAAAAACAGGAGCCATCGCGTCCATTTGCGGACGTTTTTATGCCATGGACCGTGACAACAGATGGGATAGAATTGAAAAGGCATTTTGTCTATATACGCAGGGCAAGGGGGTAAAGGAAAAAAATCCCGTCGAGGCGGTAAAAAAGGCTTATATACGGGGCGAAACAGATGAATTTGTTCGCCCCATCGTTATTACCGATCCAAAAGAAGAACCTGTACGTATGATCGGAGATCGTGATGGGATAATTTTTTTCAACTTTCGTGCGGATCGTTCCCGGGAGATTACCCGGGCTTTCACCGATCCCTCCTTTTCGTTTTTCAAACGAGACCCGCTGCCAAAACTTTGTGAATTTGTCTGCATGACCCTTTTTGATGAAGCTTTTGACCTACCGGTTGCTTTCTCGCCGGTCCGGTTGAGTGGAATTCTGGGAGAGGTCGTCAGCAGACACGGTTTAAGACAGCTTAGAATCGCAGAGACAGAAAAGTATGCGCATGTGACCTATTTTTTTAATGGTGGCGAAGAAAAACCTTTTCCATTGGAAGAACGGTGCCTTATCCCATCACCCAGGGACGTACGGACATATGATTTGAAACCGGAAATGAGCGCCTACCAGGTGACCGAAGAAGTTATCGCACGATTAAAATCCAAACAATATCATATGGTCGTGCTTAACTTTGCTAATATGGATATGGTCGGCCATACCGGTGTTCTCGATGCTGCGATTAAAGCCTGTGAGGCCATAGATCACTGTATTCATCAAATCGTCAGCACCGTGAAGGCACAAAATGGCATCACCATGATTACCGCGGATCATGGAAACGCGGAACAGATGATAGAGGAAAACGGTCAAGTACATACCGCCCATACCCTCAATCCGGTTCGCTTTCTTCTTATTGACGATATGCGGAAAAACGCTGAATTAAGAAACGGTATCCTAGGGGATATCGCCCCGACCATCCTCGAGATCATGGGGATCGAAAAGCCGCAACAGATGACAGGAAAATCGCTCCTAAAAACGGATTGATCGCCTTTGTCAATTTGACTTCGATTCATCTCAACAGTCCGGCAGCTTGAAAATATGAACATCGGCAGTCTTCTAACCAAAAGTGCAACAATCCATCCGGATCACGTGGCATTGGTTCACGGACGGAAACGATTGACCTATGCCCAATTTCATGCCCGCGCCAATCGGTTGGCCAATGCGCTCATGCGGTTGGGAATCAAAGCCGGGGAGAATGTGGCTCTTTTACAATTCAACTGCCCGGAGATGTTGGAGTCCATGTTCGCCTGCTTTAAAGCGGGTTTCGGCGCAGTCCCGATAAACTTTCGGCTCCATCCCAAGGAGTTTACTTACATTATTAATAACGCCCAGGCCAGGGCTGTTATTATTTCTGAAGAGTTCAATCGGCCGATATTGGATATTCGCAACGAAATTTCTCAAGCCGAATTTTTGATTACTGTGTCAGGAGCGGAAAGAAAATTGATGGATTATGATGATCTGTTATCCGCAGAATCTGACCGGTTTAAGGATGCAGAGACCGCTCCGGAAGACGTGGCCTGGTTGTTTTATACGTCCGGCACAACGGGTCGACCCAAAGGCGCCATGCTGACCCACAGAAACCTCCTGGTCATGATACTCAATTATTTCGCCGATTACGGCTTTTTGAGCCTGAAAGATGCTATTCTCCATGCAGCCCCAATGTCCCACGGCAGCGGTCTTTATGCCCTGCCGAACATCGCTAAAGGAGCAACCAATATTATTTTAGAATCTAAATCCTTCGATCCGGAATTGGTTTTCAAAACAGTTGAGGAATACCGGGTTACGAACATGTTTGCCGCACCGACCATGGTCAAACTTCTGGTGAACAGTTCGAGTATTGGGCGATATGATATCAGTTCCATGAAGAACTTGATTTATGGTGGCGGTCCTACCCTCGTGGAGGACCTGAAAAAGGCCATCGGAAGATTGGGACCCTGTTTGACCCAGCTCTATGGTCTGGGGGAGACTCCGATGACCATTACCTACCTGCCGCACGGGGATCATGTGTTGGACGGCACCGACAAAGCAATGAAACGTCTGGCTTCGGCAGGTATTCCCCGGACCGGGGTAGAGGTGAAAATCATGGGCTTGGATGATCGAGAGGTTCCATTTGGAGAGATGGGGGAAGTGGCGGTCCGTTCCGACGTGGTCATGAAGGGATACTGGCGCAATCCCGAGGCCACCGCCAGGGCCCTTAGAAATGGTTGGCTCCATACAGGAGATCTTGGGTACATGGATGAGGATGGATACCTGTACCTAATGGACAGGTCCAAGGACATGATTATTAGCGGGGGAGAGAATATTTATCCCCGCGAAATCGAGGAGGTCATCATTCGGCACCCGGCTGTGCGGGAGGTTGCGGTAATTGGAATTCCGGATACCAAATGGGGCGAAGCGATAAAAGCCGTGGTTTCACTGGTGCCGGGCTTTGCTGTCACCGAAGAGGATTTGATTGCCTTTTGCAAAGACAATATCGCCAGTTATAAAAAACCCGGATCAATTGATATCGTCGATGAACTCCCTAAAAACAATTACGGCAAGGTCATGAAGCTCGAGTTGCGAGCGAAGTATTGGAAAGACAAAACGCGGCAGATTTAAGGCCGCTTTCCGTAAGCGAAAGCGGCTATTCACTCCAAAATTTATCCGGTGTCCGCTGATTACCGTATCCAAAAATATCATCGCCCCAGAGAAGTAATTTGTCCAGCCACCGCTAACAGGGGCATATCCGTAAAAACCTTGCAAATCGAACCCCGGCACCCCCAATGCATGAAAAACGGGACGTTTATCCGCGGCTTGCATAGTGATAGTCCACTGAAACTCATTGAATTCGATTTCTAAATTCGCTATTATTTCGGCTAAAGCTTTCTGTAAATTCTTCATGAACAGTTTTCGATGGAGTTACAATGTAGTGAAGATAGTGGGATGCAAAAAACTATTTAAATCCATAAAGGAGGTTAATCGTGTCAGAAAATTTACCCGCCTGCGCTCGATGTTCCACTAATTTGGCCGTTCGAATATGCCAGAAAGAAAATGGCAAGGCGCCTCCGGTCTGCCCGACCATTAATCACACCCGGACCCTTGAAAACGCCCTGAAAGAACTAAAAAAGCCGGATGTTATGGAATTTGCCAGACAGGCCTCAATTCAAGAAGCAGAGGGTTATGCTGACAGGAATCGGGGCTATGAATATGTGAAACCGAGCAAGCCTCGAATCGTAGAGACCATGGAATTTGCCCATAGAATGAAGTATAAGCGTCTGGGTTTCGTGTTTTGTATCGGTCTTCGGAAAGAGGCAAAGGTGGTGGAAAGCCTCCTTTCTTCCAATGGATTTGAGGTGGTTTCAGCCGTATGCAAGCTCGGACGGGAGCCAAAGGAAACCATTGGCGTTAGAGATGATCAAAAAATTTATATCGGGAAATTTGAGTCCATGTGCCACCCGATTGCACAGGCGTATGTCCTAAATGCAGAACAAACCGAGTTCAATATCGTCATGGGCTTATGTGTGGGCCATGATTCGCTTTTTTTAAAATATTCTAAATCCCCCTGCACCGTGCTGGCTGTTAAGGACCGATTGCTGGGTCATAATCCACTAGCTGCAATCTACAATATAGACAGTTATTATCGTGCACTAAAGTGAACCAACACGTAAAGAGGTGAAGACAGATGAACGGTGCCCAAAGCTTGGTACAGACACTGGTCAACGGCGGTGTGGAAGTTTGTTTTACAAACCCCGGTACATCAGAGATACATTTTGTTGCAGCCGTCGATCAAATTAAAGGCATGCGCACTGTTTTGGGCCTGTTCGGAGGGGGATGCACCGGAGCTGCCGACGGATATGGAAGAATGACCGGTAGACCGGCTTCCACCCTGCTTCATTTAGGACCCGGCCTGGGCAACGGTTTGGCCAATCTTCACAATGCGAGGCGGGCCGAGACGCCGATCGTCAATATCGTCGGGGATCATGCCACCTATCATTTGAAGCATGATGCACCCCTAACCACAGATATCGAATCCATCGCAAAGTCCGTATCCGGTTGGGTCCGGACATCTAAATCTGCGGCCGCTGTTCCGTCAGACGGTGCTGCGGCCATCGCAGCTGCCATGGCGCCTCCGGGGCAGGTCGCCACATTGATACTGCCGGCGGACTGCAGCTGGAACGAAAGTGTGAATCCTGCGCCGAAGCCGGAATTGGCCCGGCCGACATCTGTTGCTCAGAGAACCATCGAACAGGCGGCGGAAGTGCTGCGCAGAGGAGAACCAACGGTTATTTTGATGGGCGGATCGCTCATGTTGGAAAAGGGTTTGTGGCTGGCGGGCCGTATCGCACGGGCAAGCGGCGCTCGGATTATCGGTCAGCGGGTAAACGGCCGCACCCAACGTGGACCAGGCCGGGCTGTCATCGACCGGCTTCCATACCCGGTAAAACCGGCCTTGGAAACGCTGAGAGGCACGGCCCATTTGATTTTGGTAGGCGCGAAACCGCCCGTATCCTTTTTTGCCTGGCCCAATATGCCCAACTGGTTGACCCCAAAGGACTGCCAAATCCATACGCTGGCTGAAGGTGATCAGGACGGTATTGAAGCACTTGAAATCCTTGCGGATCTATTAAATGCACCCTCAGAACCGGAACGCCTCTATGAATTGAGCCTCCCACCGCTGCCAACCGGAGAACTTACTGCCGGAAAGGTTTGGCAGGCGCTGGCGGCATTGATGCCGGCGGAAGCCATTATTTCAGATGAGGGGATAACTTCGAGTCGAGATGCGGAAAAATGGATTTCCGGTGCACCTCCCCATGACTGGCTGAATATCACCGGCGGCGCCATCGGCCAGGGGATGCCGGTGGCGACCGGTGCTGCGGTGGCATGTCCGGACAGAAAAGTGTTCGCCATGCAGGCTGACGGATCCGGTATGTACACCCTGCAATCCCTCTGGACCCAGGCACGGGAAAAACTCGATGTGGTTACGATTATTTTTTCAAACCGGGCGTATCAGATTCTATTGGGCGAATTAAAGCGGGTGGGTGTAAAAGAGGTGGGGCCGAAGGCCAGTGACATGTTCAGCCTTTCCCATCCTGACATTAACTGGGTCCAGTTGGCAGAAGGTATGGGCGTTCATGCGATGCGGGCTGACAAATGTGGGCAGTTTAACAAATATCTTGAAGCATCCATACGATCCCCGGGGCCCCATTTGATAGAAGCCGTAATACTTAAATAGATTCAACACCTTGTGCCACCCAGTCCCCATAAGCGCTAAGTTATTTTTAAGCCGAGGGACTGTGGAAGGTTAACTGAAAAAAAATGAACATCGAACATCGAACGTCCAACATCGAATGTTGAATGGGGAAAGATGAAGAAACAGACTTATGACTTAGAAGAAAGGCTGCTCGAGTATTCGGTGAGAATCATAAAGATCGTTGAACAGCTACCAAATACCAGAGCAGGCAACCATGTTGCGGGCCAATTGTTAAGATCGGGAACTTCAGCTTATCCAAACCATGGTGAAGCCCAGGCAGCTGAGTCCCCAAAGGACTTTATCCATAAGCTTCGTATCTCATTAAATTAACTTAGGGAGACCCAGAGATGGTTAAAACTTATCCAGCGTGTACCTTTAATTAAAAAACCTGAACTACTAAATGATATTTTAGAGGAAACAGAAGAATTAATTAAGATTTTCGTTACAAGTATAAAAACGGCTGAAAAGAAACAGAAATAGGTGTTGAATGTTCGGTATTGGATGTTTGTTTTTCATTCGATGTTGGACGTTCGATGTTCGACGTTCATCTTTCAAAACAACCCTTAACGACATAAATGTAATCTGTAAATGTTTACAAAACAACTTAGCGATTATGCACCCACTCCCATGATCTATTTTATTTAAACAAGCAGCGGTTCTCTAAAATTGCACTTACCGCGCGGTTTAAATGCAAATATTGAGTTGAGAACCTCAAACGGAAAAATCCGGCTTCACGATCTCGAAATTGTTGTCAGCGGAATATTTTCAGCCTTCGTTTTGACCCCCGAAATTGATCCTTTTTTTGAAAAGATTCACGCAATTAATTTCAAGATCGAGTATTTCAGCGATACGGAATTTGGCATCGATCCCTTTGGCCACACCAGGACATTCATTGAGGGTCCCTATGTCCATATCTTCCCTCACCTCGCGCATGGCAACCGGATCCGCAAGATCGGCCACCGAAACCCTCAGTTTGTCGGCTACATACTTCTTGGCAGCGTCAATCTTCATCGCCCGGTTCAGCTGCAAACGCGCTACCAGATCTCCGGCAGTGCGTAATCCGCCCATCCCCGAAACGATGGCATGCGCCGCATGCATGCCGTAGGGATCACCGACGCCAACCTACAACCCGTCTAAGCGGCAGATCTCCACATGTGCTTTGGAAGCCCTTGATAAGGCATCCACCGGCGGAGTAATGGCCAACGGAATACCGCATACGCCCATTCCCACGGCAGCGTGGATCGGGATGTCGGCCGCTTCCGTACACGCCTTTGTGTAAGTAACCGAACGTGCCAGGTTGAAGGGGAGTGATCTGTTACTGATGATATTGATAGCCGGCCCAAAGATGGTCACACCGGCTTTTTGAGCCAATTTTACCTGGTTGTGCGGGTAAAGCCCTGCCAGACGAACCCCATCGTAGGTCAGATCGCCATGCAGTCCCAAGATGAACTCCGAAGCCATTCCCATTTCAATACCCATTTCGGGGTATTTTTTACGCAGAATCTCTACTGCGCGCAACGCGGCCAAAAACTCCGCATCGCCGGCAGCGGCGGTGGTATCGAAATTGATCCCATCGGCGCCTGTTTCATACATTTGGCTCCCGACATAGACCATATCTTTAATCGCATATTCCACCGCCGCTTCAAATGACGCCTTGGCCTCCGAAATTTTGCCCTGGGGAAGCAGATCCATGGGATTGGGACAGGGTCCGTTCGGCTGGCTGTACAGACCCAAATTCGGCATGGCGCCGTAAAGAAGCGGCGGTATGGTGATCAACAGCGCCTGCTCTAAAATAGGCTGCTCAAAGACCACAATCGGTTTTACCGGTTTGAAACTGTAGTCGATATGGGCAAGCTCAAGGCTATCCGCCCCCAGCGCACGTTCCAAAACCTGTAGCGATTGGATTTTACTTAAAGATATATTTGCCCGTTTGAGCTTGGTGGTACTGCTGTCGTATGTAAGGCAGACTTCCTTTCCTTGTTCCACCGAAACGGCTTTATCGGTGCATTGATGAATTTCAAATAGATATTCGATTTCATCCGGCGTAAGCGGCGAAACTTTAGCTCGGTCTGCCGCGTCATTCGTTCCTTCTTCCAGATCGCTGCGAACTTTCGCTTCGGTCAACTCCACGCGGCGGCCGTCCCCCATTCGTGTTTGAATTTTCCCCATTTTTTCCTCCCCTAAATTCTATTTTTAGGAAACACCCAATTCTTCTTCCGCACCGTCGATGATGGACCGGATCGTTTTCAGAACGTTGTCGGGAAGCGGTGTCGGCTCATATGTTTCCAGGATATAGAGCATTTTTTCCCTGGCCCTTTGGTAAACATCCGTACTGCCCGCCTTTTCCCAATCCTCCCGTACCGTGCGATCGATCAGCTCGGCTCGTGATTGTGATCGCATGTGATTGAAGGTATCCTCATGGCCGAGAAAATCCTTAAAGATCCCGACTTCCTTGATTACGTCAAGGGCCAGGGTTTTGTCATTGACCGGAACACCGTTGACCGCATATTTGATCATTCCTGCAACTTCGTTGTCGATCACCAGTTGGGCCAGATCGAAAGTGATTCCCATTTCCAGCATCCCCAACCCGTATATCACGTTGGCCCCTGCCAACGCAGGTAACAGGGCGGTGATTGTCTTTTCGTGACCGGACTGATAATCACAGATTTTGGCATCTGCCTACCCACCGGCCACAAAGCAAGGCAAGCTATAGTATCGTGCAAGCCTGGCGACTGCGGCACTGATCATCGCAAGCTCGGGTGATCCCACCGCCGCGGTCGCCCTTCGCAAATCTATTGTGCACGTAGAACTACCGTACACAAAAGGCGAACCTTTACAAACAAGTTGATTCAACACCAAACTGGAGAGGACTTCACAATTTTGTGAAACCAAAGTGCCGGCCAAATGGACGGGTGATGATCCCCCTGACATGGCCATTCCGATAACATTCAGCCCAAGTCCGTTTAGGGCAGCCTCCATAATAATTTCGCAGTGATCCTTTGGGAGTTTGAGCGGACTTACCGGGCAGGAGACAAAGGAGAGCAATGGACGCTCGCGGAGGTTTTCTTTACTGCCCGAAATAGCTACCAGTATTTCCACAATTTTCTTAGCCTGATAGCGGTTTACCGGACCCAGCCAATGGTGTTTGGTGGTGTTGGTGAGCGATGCTTCGGCGTTGTGAAGGGCTTGCACCTGGGGCGCTTGGTCATGGGAGCACATGCACCGTTCATAGGTTTCCACATGCTCTAGATAATCGATGAGTCTTGACGCCTTCTCGATATCCGCCTTGGTGGTATCTCTGAGATCGTTCGTATATGGATCAACAAACATGATGCCTTCGCCGAAATTGGTAAATGAGACCCGCGTATCTTCAAGCACGATATCGCTTTCCGGTATGCGCCCGAAGGCATGAAATGTGGAAGGTGCAGAACGAATCGCATCCTCCACGACATGGGGGGGTATCTTTACGATTTTATTCTTGAGATCTACAATTGCCCCTCCGCCGTCGAAAACTTCCAAAGCCTCAGCATCTTCAACAAAGACACCGGTGCTTTTGAGAATTTCCAAAGTAGCAAGGTGAATTTCATTAAGCTCGTCATCGGTGAACACATTGAGTCCAAATCCCCCGCTATGCTTCTTGCCTGCTTTTAGACCTGGTTTCATGAATGACCTCCCATCGAACGAATGCTCATCTCATGTAAATTCAGTTTCAGAAAATTCTACGCTTTCATAACTAAGAAATTATTTATATTCGGCGCTTATTAGGAACAATGGATTTCGGATGTCAAGACATAACATATTGATGGAGCGATTTCATCAAATCTTTATTAATCGTACGGCCTCAAATATTGTATAAAAACGTGAATAAAACCTCAAGTAATTGTGTATTAAAACATGTGACATGGAACCCATGTTAACGGGAGACTCTCAATTCTATTTGACCAACCACAATAGCATTGTGTATAAAAATTCTGTTTTCTTGTTCCACATAACCTGAAGCGCATTTCCATCTCTAATATTGGATCAGATCTTATTTCGTATCTCGGTTCTCTGTGAAAACTCAATTTTGATATTTCGTGATATTTATTGACCTCAACCATTGGGAGGTTACTATGACCACTGACGATGTCAAACGCAGGCTTGCAGCTATCCTCAGTGCTGATGTCAAAGAATACAGCCGCCTGATGCGGCAAGACGAGGCGGGCCACCGTACGGACTTTAACGACATACCGAGAAACGATGACAACTCTCATTAAACAGCACCATGGTCGCGTTGTGGACTCTCCGGGTGATAATCTGCTGGCTGAGTTCGCCAGCGTGGTAGATGCAGTACAAGGTGCGGTCGCAATCCAGAAAGAAATAAAGGCCCGGAACGACCAACTGCCAGAAAACCGCAGGATGGTATTTCGTATCGGAATCAACCTTGGCGATATTATTGTTGAAGCTGACCGGATTTATGGAGACGGGGTCAATATCGCAGCCAGGCTTGAGGGTATGGCTGATCCGGGAGGAATATGCATCTCCAGAACAGCCTATGACCAGATTGAAGATAAATTGCCCCTGGGTTATGAGTATATGGGTGAAAAGACGATTAAAAATGTTGTCAAACCTGTCCAAGCATACCGTGTTTTATTGGAGCCCGAGAACTGGCGATCAAGATTCTTCAAAAAAAATCGAGCAGGCCGAAGTGAACCGTATGGGAAATCGAAAGCCGGAGCAGAACAAACGCCGTATAGGCCAAAAGAAAGGGATAAACCATCTGAGGATGAATCAAAAGAAACTGAAACCAGCGCCAAAGCATGGTCGAAAACAAGCTTTTCTAAGCATTTATGGATTTTTGTGGGTGTGATTGGTTTTCTTTTGATCATTAACGTACTGACATGGGGGGGTAACATCTGGTTTCATTGGCCGGCCCTGGGTTGGGGATTGTTACTTTTTCTTCACTGGGTGAAAAGGTCCTGAAATACCTTTTGGTGAATAACTCAAGTTTCGCACCCCCGATGGTCATAGTGCCGCATCGGGGGTGAGGTAAATAAAATTTTTTGGAAAAATAAAGAGGAAGCCGATGTGAACCGGAATCCATAGAGTAATCAACCGTGCACAGGCACGCGATGGTTTGAATTTTTTTGTAATATCAGTTGCTTCTGGAATGGTAACTTTTTAGATTTCGGTAATAATTTTCATGTGGTCCGATCATAATCAACTCCAAATCGTTTGCAAACAATTTATAGGATAGAAGATATTGAACTGCCTGGATCTTGAATTTATGGACATAAACTCCACGAAGATCACCTTTCTTTTTAGAACCAATTGAAGGTTTGTTTATAATTTTGCGGACCTCTTCGTCTAACTTGTTTTTTTGACGGTTCGTAAATTTTTTGACTTTCCGTTCAAAAGATCGAGATTGTAAAATCTTCATGCTCAATTATCCGAATCTGTATTCTGAAGATTCACCCGCTTCAAACTCTACGAGGCCGATCAAAATTTCTTTTATTAAGCTATAAGTCAAATCAGGGTTTTCCTCAGCACATTTGCCAATTCGTGCCCAATGTTCAATCTGGCCGGTGACGGATCGGTTATCGATTTTACTGAAAATTTTGGCTTCCCTAACTAAACCTTCTGATACTCTAACTGCGTTAGTCATATTCATAGTCCTCCTGGAATTCATTATGATATACAATAGTACAATACATTGCATTTTGCAACAGGTTATTTTATTGAATGAAAAGTTTTTAGAAGGCAAACATTGATATTGATTAGGCGTCTATTTTACTACGTACTACAGAATCATATTCTGGGCTCCTAAGAACATTACCTGAAACAAATCTTGAATTCAATTAAGCAATTAATTTACTGTGATAGGGTTCGCGGTCCGCCTGAGGCGGATTACAGCGTCACCCTTGGATGCCTCGGACCTGCAATTGTCATAACGTCCAGCCTTTCTTCCCTTCGTGTTGGTGATACTGCTACTCATGTTGGTGATATCCCCACCAGCTATTTCATTTGGTGCACTATTTGCGTCAATTTTACCCACACTAAAATTTTTATTTTGCTTTTCAAAATCGATGCCGATGCTATAGCAGAAAAATATCTATCATATCAAATAGTTAAAACTTGTCCAACCGATGATGTTTTTTTGTCAAACCCTGACAATGTGGCATAATTTTTGCTGTGGTGTTCTCGGATTCTAAAGTTTAAAGCCCGGACATTTCAGGAAACCATGGCCCGGTAGAATTGTGACGGTCAAGCTCTGCCTGTTACAAGCCATCGATTCTGGAATGCAGAAGGACAGAAAATTTTAATAATTTCAAAAATCAAAATTGAAGGAGGAGAAATGACATGAAATTGAGAATCATGATTAAGCTATTTCTTGCAATTATCGCAGCTGTAGGTTTTTTAGCTTATACGGCTGTACCGGAAGGAGTTGCCTCGGATGTTGATGAACTTTTGTCAAAACCGAAGGCGTACGTTGGTTCTGAAAACTGCAAAGGATGCCACTTGCCGCAATATTATTCCTGGCGGACGACCATGCACAGCCGGATGGCCCAGGATGCCCGGGTCAATAAAGATGCGATTATTGTCGAATTGGACGAAAAGCGGATCCGAAAAGATCTGGCAAAACGAAAACTGAAAGTCCCGGCCGATCAGATTTATGTCCCGACACCTGAAGAAATTAAATACACCATCGGGAGCAAGTGGAAACAACGTTTTATCGTGGAAAAAAACGGTACGCTGTTCATCTCTCCTGTTCAGTACAACGCGGATACCGACAAATTTGTGAACTATCATGAAGCCGACTGGGACAAACGACCCTGGCTCCTCAAATGCGGTGGTTGTCATACCACGGGGGTCGATCTTGAAAAACAGAAATTTATCGAGCCTGCCGTTGGCTGCGAAGCCTGCCATGGCCCGGGCTCCTGGCATTACGCTTCGCCCACAACCGAGTTTTACAAAAACCAACCCGCGATAATTAACCCGGCAAAGCTGACCAAGGGCGTGGCTGTGCAGGTCTGCGGTTCATGTCACAACCGAGGCAAGGCGACAAAACACAAAGGGGCTGGCTGGCCTGTCGGTTACAAACCGGGCCGGGCCCTTGGAAGCTATTACAAAGAAACTTCCTATGCTGCCGGGGACAAGAAACACATGTATCCCAATGAGTATTCTAAAGGGCATCATCAGCAGTACATCGACTGGAAAAAGTCGGTACATAAAAAGGAAGGGGTGACCTGTACGGCCTGTCATTCAACCCATGCCCATGAGCTCGAAAAATCGAAGCTTTGGCAGGCGGGAGGCGCCCAGCCGGAAGGGGGGACCTGGCATTCCACACCAGCAAACACATGGGCTGACTCCGGAGACAAACAATGTCTGAACTGCCATGTGCAGGTTAACAAGACTGCTGTCCATTCCATCCATACCTTTGGCAAATGTGTGGGCTGTCACATGCCTCGCATTGCAAAAAGTGCG
The DNA here is from genome assembly GCA_011049715.1 of Desulfobacterales bacterium. GTDB lineage: Bacteria > Desulfobacterota > Desulfobacteria > Desulfobacterales > UBA2156 > UBA2156. The sequence goes on along the minus strand of DRHF01000126.1, from coordinate 4,628 downwards.
GAATCCGGTGATATTCACAGTCATGTTTTTACCGCCCTGTTGCCCGAAGATACGATTGCAAACCCTGAAATTCCAAACTCCTGCCAGGCTTGTCATAAACATAAGGATGAAGACGTCAACAAGCTGAATGAAGATTTGAAAAAGATCCAGGCTGCCATGTTATTGGGGGGCTAAAACCGAGTCGTGGATGAGCACGAGTTAGAAAAAGTACAACAATTCCAAAAGGCAGAGTCGCTGATTTGGCTCTGCCTTTTTGCGTCCAATTCCTTTATGATGGAATCCCGATAGAGCAAACTTGATCGTTCATTTGATCGCGGCCTGTCTCAAGCAGGTAAATAATTTTTAGCCAGCTCTTTGTACGCCGAAACCTGTTCATTTTCCCAATCCCGATCATAATCTAATTCAACCGCTATTAATTTTGCTGTTTCCGGAGCCATCTCCATACTGGCTTTAGCATCTAACAGCAAAGCACGTGTTCTGCGTGCTAACACATCTTCCACGGTGCGGGCCATTTCTTCCCGCACTGCCCAGGTCACCTCTGCTTTGATAAAAGGTAGTCTTTCATGAAGCTTGTCCCCAAGCGAGGGCTGGCTCTCAGTCAATTTCTTTATCGCGATTGCATCTGAGCCATAGTAGTGAAGTGCTTCGCTGGCGTCGATATTTTTGAGCCAACCGTGAATCCGCATATTCTTTGTGATACTTTGGCGTTCCTCCAAACCGGCGATCAAGACCGCCTGGTCGATGGTGTCTTCTGCCATTTTGCGGTAGGTGGTCCATTTGCCTCCGGTAATAGTAATGAGCCCACATTCCGAAACCAGCAGAAAATGGTCTCGCGAAATAGCAGCCGTTTCTTTACTGCCACCCAGGTTAACCAGCGGTCTGATTCCCGCGAATACACTTAGAACATCTTTTCGGGTAGGGTCTTTAGTCAGATATTTTGCAGCATGATTTAGAATAAAATCAATTTCCTCCTCAAAAGCGCAGGGCTCCAGTATTGCTTCTTTAACCGGGGTTTCGGTGGTGCCCACAACAACCTTGTTATGCCAGGGAACAGCAAAGAGAACCCGGCCATCAGCGGTGTGGGGAACCATAATCGCCGAATCGCCCGGCAGAAATTCCTTATCAAAGATTAGGTGGACACCCTGGCTCATCGTGATGATTTCCTTTGCAGCAGGATTGTCCATTTTCAAAATGGTATCGGTAAATATACCGGTTGCATTAATGACCACCTTGCCATTCAATTCATATTCTTTGCCGGATTCCATATCTTTTGCCCGAACGCCGCTGATCATTTTATTTGACTTTAAAAAACCCATTACTTTCATGTAGTTGATAGGCGTGCTCCCGAGGTCTACAATGGTTTGCGCCAGGTTTATTGCAAGGCGAGAGTCATCGAATTGACCGTCACAATACTTAACGCCACCGCGTAACCCTTTCGGTTCCAGTGTGGGGATTTCCGCCAGTGTTTCCTCTCTGGAAAGAATTCGGGAGGGACACAGACCAAGCTTTCCCGCCATGAGATCATATACTTTCATACCCACACCGTAAAAGGGACCGCGCCACCAGTCATAGGTTGGTACGATGAATGTCTGATTGTGTACCAGATGCGGTGCGTTTTGTATGAGCATTCCTCTTTCATGAAGTGCCTCAAGAACTAACGATATGTTCCCCTGTTGTAAATACCGGATGCCGCCATGAATGAGTTTGGTGCTGCGGCTTGATGTTCCTTTTGAAAAATCATGCTGTTCCACCAACAAAGTCTTATAACCTCGAGAAGCGGCTTCCACTGCTGTTCCCAAACCGGTTGCTCCGCCTCCGATAATGATAATGTCCCAGATGCCAACAAAATTTTCGACTGTATCAATCATTTGATCTCGATTCATAACACTCTCCTGGATTATGAAGATATATTATTCATTTTTTGTAGAAAAACAAATAATCGATTCTTTTATTTTAGAGGGATGGGCTACATTTTACAGATTGCTCCAGCAAGTCCCGACCATAGGCCGCCTTGTCTGGGACCTGAGGTTGCGGGAACACATCTCCGAGATCAATTCTCCTTCAAAACCTGAGACATTCGTGCCCTAAGTCTGCCGCTTAAAACCAAACTGCACAAAATAGTTACCTAACGATACTCTTTTCGGATTATTTTGACATTTGAGAGCAAATTCGATAGAGTACAAATTGCAATAACAATGTTGATGATTTCCTGAGGTGCCGCACATGTGTCGATCTGTGCAAGTAGAATACGGCCCAGATCGACATAAAAATGCACCGACTTTTTTATTATAAGGTATTTGGAGGATTTTCTAATGGCCAGAAAACCAACCTATGAAGAATTGGAAAAAACGGTCAAGGAATTAGAAAGAAGACAGGATAAGCAGACAGAGAAGGAAGCATCTTATGGACAGGATCTCTTTCGGCGGAAGCTGTCGGAGGAGGCGCTGAGTGAGAGTGAGGCGAAGTATCTGCAACTGTTCAACACCGTACCGGCTGCTATTATGCTTTACGACGCAGAGACCAAAAAAATGATAGATGGCAATGATGCCGCCTTCGACTTATATGGTTACAGCAGGGAAGAGTTTTTAAATTTAACGTATTGGGATATTACAGCGGAACCCGGAAAAACAAAAAAGACCATCCCACGGGTCCTTTCCGGTGAGGTTAAAAGAATCCCGCTTCGCTATCAAAAGAAAAAGGACGGGACCGTAATCCCTGTCGAGGCATCAGTCGGTTTGTTTATGTTGAACAATCGCAAGGTGATTTGCGGCGTATCAACGGACATCAGTAAGTACCGGCAAGCCCAGAAGGACCTTGAGAAGACCAATCAGGAATTGCGGGATGAGATTCAAGACCGCGAACAGGCCGAAAATCTACTGCGGGAGAGTGAGGAAAAGTATCGGCTTTTAGTGGAAAATGCCAACGATGCCATTTTTATCGCCCAGGATGATGCCGTAAAATTTCCAAATCCGAAAGGTGAAGAGATGACAGGCTATTCTGCTGATGAATTGGCCAAGATGCCTTTTATCAATCTAATACATCCTGACGACAGGGATATGGTTCTTGATCGGCACAGGAGAAGATTGTCGGGTGAGAAGCTTCCCTCTATTTATGAATTTAGAATCATAAATAAAGCAGGCGAAAAATTATGGGTGGAACTCAACACAGTTGTAATAAACTGGGAAGAAAGACCCGCTAGCCTTAATATACTCAGGGACATCACGCAACAAAAGAAACTGGAAGCCCAACTCCATCAAATTCGGAAAATGGAAGCTATTGGCACTTTGGCCGGTGGTATTGCCCACGAATTCAATAATGCCCTGACAGGTGTTATTGGAAACATTCAACTGCTGGAGATGAGCTTCCCTGACAACAAGACGGTAACAGGGCATACCAAGGCGATGAAAGTCTCCTCTCAACGGATGGTCAACCTCACCAGTCAACTTCTGGCCTACGCTCGGGGAGGGAGATATCAGGCCAAAACCGTGTCCTTGAGCGATTTTGTGGAAGACACACTCCCCATCATAAAGTCCAATATCGATCCGTCCATCCGGCTGGAGACGGATCTGCCAAGGGATGTCTTTAGTGTAAAAGCTGATCCTGCTCAGATGCAGATGGTGCTCTCTGCTGTGGTGAGCAATTCAACAGAAGCTATAGAAGGAGATGGTCGTATCCGGATCACTGCCAGCAACAAAGAGATTGATGCGGCGTTTGCGAAAAGCCATCCCGAACTAAACCCCGGACATTATGTCTGCCTCTCAATTGTGGATGATGGAAAAGGGATGGATGAGGAGACCGTAAATAAAATATTCGATCCGTTTTACACCACCAAGTTTATGGGTCGCGGCCTGGAAATGGCAGCGGTTTACGGCATTATAAGGAACCACGATGGGTGGATAACGGTCGACTCTGAATTGAACAAGGGGACGATAATACGCATTTATCTGCCTGCCATCGAAGCTGAGGAAGGGGTTAAGAAAGAAGCAATCGTGGAATCTGCGACTGAGATGCCCAAAGGCGAAGGCACAATCTTAATCATTGAGGATGAAGAGATGGTGATGAACGTCATCCGTGCCGCCCTCGAATGGCTGGGATACCGTATGCTGGAGGCCAAAACCGGAAAAGAAGCGATTGAGTTTGCCAAAACCTTTGATGGGGATATCGATCTTGCTTTGCTGGATATAAAGCTGCCTGACATTTGGGGTGACAAGCTATACCCGCAAATCATGGAAGCGAGACCAGGTCTGAAAGTAATTGTTTGCAGCGGGTATTCCATTGACGGTCCGGCACAAACTATTCTGGATGCCGGAGCACAGGACTTTATCCAAAAGCCGTTTACAGTCGAAACCTTATCGGTGAAGCTGAAAAATGTTTTGGAAAGTGATTGAGCCGACGGGAAAAGTGCTCAAATCATAATATTAAAACGCTCGAGGATCGTTTCAATAAATTGTTTGACAATTTTGAATATAGTGCTACATTGTGGCAGTTAATTTTTCGGTAAAATCATTGCTCAAGTTTTGCACCTGATATTTTAAGGAAAGTCGCATCAGGCATAGGGTAAAAAGAAACCAGACCATCGCGTGCCTGTGCACGGTGATTACTTTATGGATACCGGTTCAAACTGATTG
>DRHF01000125.1 GCA_011049715.1 Desulfobacterales bacterium | reverse complement strand
TTTCATGATCATGATATAGGCGAGCATTTCGGCATGCACGTCACAGCGAAGCTCGACAAAGCCCGGTTTGTCAAACCGAACGGTTTTAATTTCACCGGGTTTATAGCTGCCCAGACTGAACTTTTTGGTCCGTGAAAGTGAAAACACATTGTGATCCACCTTATCATTGTTGGGGAACGAAACGGTAGCCCCCACCGGAACCGGCAGAATATGGGGTAAGAAGGTCAGATTTCGTTGATCCATCACAAATTGAGCGCCGGAAAGATCGACCGCTACTGCCGGTGCTTTGTTAAGGTATACCAGAATGTTTGCCGGTGAACGCAAACCCCTCACCTTTACCGTCCCCGTAATTTTGCCTGCTCCAGCCTGGGCCGGGAGGTACAATAGCAGTAGACCGGCCAGCAGGGTTTTGATATCTAGATTCCACTTCATTTTTTTTGCCTCCATTTACTACCAGACCGTGCTGGTGATTAGGCTATCCTCTACCTTCCATTTTTTAAGTTGGGCCCTGGGGTTTGATCAGGCCCTGACAATCAGGGTCCCTTGCATATTCTCATGATTGTCGCCGCAAATGGCATTGCATGAAAAGGTAAAAGTGCCTGTTTTATCGGCAATAAACGATACCAACACGGTCTTACCCGGCTGGATGCCGTTTGTTATGAAAATACCGAAGTCCTTCAGGCTGAAGCCGTGGACAACATCGCTGCTTTTCAGCTTAAGGACCACGCGATCGCCTTTGGATATTTCAATGACAGGTCTTTCAACGGGTGGTTTCTTTAAACCGAGGGCAATGATATCATGCGCCTGCACTTCTCCAACGATCCAACCCTTTTTCGTGTGACCGGTGAGAGTAAATTTTCTGGTGCCCGCCGGTATTTTTTCCTGCCACAGATGATCATTGTAAGCCCGGATTCCGATGGGAAGTCCGATGGTTACCGATATTAATAACAGTAAAAAAAATATATCAATTTTTTTCTGGGCAAATCTCATAAGATGTCCAATTCATTTTTTCCTTTACAGGTCGATTATAAGGGCAGTTTAACGTCGTGCCCGGGACAGGATCTGGCAGCCTTCACTGCAGTGCGCGATCCGCGGTAAAACAAACCGTTTCATCAAAATCACCTCCTCTCCTGTAGAATAAATTTGGTTTTTCGGCCAAACCATCTCGGTAAACCCGTTAGTTGAGCAGCATCAGGCGTCCGGAAAACTTGTCGACGCCCAAAAGCTGTATTATCTCCTTGTCCTTGGAAAGGATTTCAGCCTCAAAAAAGCTGCCGGCGTCATTAATATTACCGACCTCCAGATCCGGGTTTAATCTGTTTATATGCTTGCGAACAATCTCACGGGCCTGGTCTGGAGATATTGCTGATTTTTCTGCCAAATAGCCGGTGGAATCCTTTCGCTGCGGAACGTAATCTTGACCGCCGGACGAGCCATAACCACATGCGTTGGCGATGGAGGGTCCGGTTAGAAAAAAGGCCGCAGTTCCGGCAATGAAAAGAAATAAAATTGTTGTGATAAAAATTCGTACATGTTTTTTCATCTTTATTATCTCCTAATAATAGATTTTCGAATTTATTTTTTGTCAAAGAGAATGTGGAGTATCACAAGCCCGTTCAAAAAAAAAATCAAAATTCCGTTGAACGTTGGGATAAGTTGCGAACCCCAGCGATGTTGCACGGTTTCTTTAAAGGAGATTAGCAGCGCAGAGAAAGATTTTGAAGATAAATCGGTGTGGAGGGGATTGCGTATCCGCGATGAAGCGGAGATCGGGCAGGCTTCAAACAGGTTGCCGGAGCGATTTTAGCCGATAAGCTGGTGGCAATGTCTGAAAAATCCGGTTTCACCGGCCGGTCGTTTGTAAGCGCAAATTGTGTGCGGGTAGGGGTTTCAGCCCCGTCCAAAGCACATGGGATTCCATCTGTCTTTGACCCGCAACCGATGGGTGCATGATGCGATTTTGCCGCAACCGCATGCTGGAGGCCTTCTGTTACGCAATTCAGACAAATCCCTCCATTTTCGCAGGTAGAGGCCTGTGCATCAATGGCGAGAAAATTAACGCCCAACAAAAGGCTTATCAAAAGCGGTAGGGCCTTTACGACGGCCCGCTTCGATATGAATATTTTATATTTCATGCTACTATTAGATTATGTAACGCAATTCCCGCTTTTTGTCAATCCACAAAACTTTAAACTCAAGTTTTGCACCTTTGATTTTACGAAGACTCGCCTTCAGCAAAAGGCGCGCGCATGAATCTTTATTATGGTGAAAGCCGATTGAATGCCAAGCTGCCGCCCTTTAATTCAAAAACATCAGTATAACCCAGTTTGATCAGCTCAAAACCGGCGATGCGCCCCATATGGCCGCCGAGGCAGTAGACCACGATTTTGGTGTCCTTTGCAGCCGGCAATCGATCAATATTTTCCCGGATTTTCCGAAAATCAATAAACGCATCCGTCCCGGGAATGTGGGTTTGTTCAGGTATATGCACATCCAGCAGAAAAAAATCTTTGTGTGCCAGCATGACTTTCAGTTCGACCGGCTTTAACCATTTGAGCTCTGTCGCAATGACAGGCTGTAACGCCGGCGCCAAAACCAATATCAGGCCTAACAGACAGATATAATATCTTTTCATTTTCTTTCTCTTTTTTTTACAGCCTAACGCTTTTCAATCTCAGGGCGTTGGAAACCACAGAAATGGAGGAAAAAGCCATCGCTGCGGCGGCAATTACCGGACTGAGGAGAAAGCCAAAAAATGGATAAAGCACACCGGCGGCAATGGGGATACCCGTGGAGTTGTATGCAAAGGCCCAGAATAGATTCTGTTTGATGTTTCTTATAGTGAAGTTACTTAACTTATAGGCCTTGACCACATCGAGAATATCGCTCTTCATGAGGACAATCTTTGCCGACTCCATAGCCACATCCGTGCCTGCGCCAATAGCTACCCCCACATTTGATTGTGTCAGGGCAGGGGCATCATTAATCCCGTCTCCCACCATAGCCACATTATGTCCTTCACTTTGGAGTTTTTTCACTTCCTTTGACTTATCTTCTGGTAAAACCTCAGCTAAGACCCGGTCAATGCCCACGGTGCGGGCAATTGCCTCGGCTGTCCTTTTATTATCTCCGGTGAGCATAGCGACCTTTATTCCCAATTTGTGAAGTTCTTTAATTGCTTGTCCACTGTTTTCTTTTAAGACATCGGCCACGGCGATAATCCCCATCAAGGTCTTATCTTTGGCAATAAACATGGGAGTCTTGCCCTCATTGGCTAAGCGGACATCCTCATCTCGGGCTATTTTCAAATCTATCTTTTTGTCTTCCATTAACTTCTGATTGCCCAGAAATATTTTCGATCGATTCAGGCTCATTTCTATCCCATGCCCGGGGATAGCGTTAAAGCCAGCTACTTCCAATAATTCCAATTTTCTCTCTTCGGCCTCGTTGACAATGGCCTCGGCCAGGGGATGTTCGGATTTCTTCTCGCCGCTGGCAGCAACCTGGAGAACCTCATCTTCGTTATGGTTATTAAAGGTAACAATATCGGTAACCCGGGGCTTTCCCTCGGTAAGTGTGCCGGTTTTATCAAAGATAACAAAATCGATCTTCCGGAAATTCTCCAGGGCCTCGGCATCCTTAATGAGGATGCCCTGTTCGGCCCCTTTACCTGTCCCCACCATAATCGAAGTGGGCGTGGCCAGTCCCAAGGCGCAGGGGCATGCGATAATCAGAACCGCGATTACCACCGTCAGAGTGAAGAGAAAGGTGCCTCCCACAAGGGTAACTCCAAAAACGGACCCCGCAATTGTCCAGACAATAGCAGTGAGGATGGCAATGCCGATGACGCCCCAGGTAAAATAGCCGGCTACGATGTCCGCCAGACGGGCAATCGGCGCCTTTGACCCCTGAGCTTCTTCCACTAACTTGACAATTTGGGCCAAGGCGGTATCCCTACCCACCTTTTCCGCCCGGAATTTAATGGAGCCGGTCTTATTCAAAGTGGCTCCGGTCACTTCAGAACCGGGGGTCTTTTCCACGGGCATGCTCTCCCCCGTTAGCATAGATTCATCCACGGCAGTTCTTCCTTTAATTACCTCGCCATCGACGGGTATCTTTTCGCCGGGCTTAACGATAACTACATCGCCCACCTGCACCTCGGAGATAGGAACCACTTCCTCAACCCCGTCCACTTCAACAATGGCCGTCTTGGGAGCCAGTCCCATCAGCTTTTTGATGGCCTCCGAGGTCTTTCCTTTGCTTAAGGCCTCTAAAAACTTCCCAAACAAAATTAGAGCTATGATTACCGCCGCCGTCTCAAAGTAAAGGCTCCTTACATATTGCCCCTCGGGGTCCTTACTCAGCAACACCAAACCGGCAGCATAAAAACTGTAGAGATAGGCAGCCGATGTCCCAACGCCGATGAGCGAGTCCATATTAGGCGTACCCCTAAGGAGATTGGGAAAACCGACACGGTAAAAGTTCCAGCCGATAATAATTACGGGAATTGATAATATTACCTGCAACAGGGCAAAACGGCCTGGGAAATGCTCAGGATTCAGAAATCCCGGCAAAAGGCTCTTGCTGATCATCTCTGCCATGGCCACATATAAAATAGGAAAGGCAAATATGGCCGCCAAGATAAACTTTTTCTTCAAAGTCCTGATTTCCTTTTCCCGCGCCTCTTTCTCAGCATCCGCAGCTTCTTCTCCCGCTTCAACAAGTACCGGCTTATAACCGGCGGCAGAGATGGCTCTGATTATCTGCCGGGTGCTCAGCTTGCTTTCATCATAAGAAATTCGGGCGTAGGAATTAGGGAAGTTGGTTTCTACCTCTTTCACTCCCTCAAGTTTCTCCACTGCTTTCTTAACCACTCCGGCACAATGGTCAGAACCCATTCCTATGACCTTGAATTCTACCGTCTTCTCTCCCGATACTCTGATAACCTCATATCCCGTATCCTCAACGACCTTTTCTAGATCTTCTACTCCGGTCATAGCGGAATCGTAACTTACCATCGCGGTTTGAGAAGCAAAGTTTACTGCCGCCTTCACGACGCCTTTCTTTTTATTAAGGTTCTTTTCAATGTTTTGGGCACAGGAGGCACAACTCATCCCCCCAATCTTAAGTATCGCCTTCTCTTTCTTACCCACTACCGAATAGCCGGCCGATTCCACCGCATTTATCAGTTCCGCCTGTTTCACTTGAGATGAATCATACTCCACCGTGGCCCTCTCGACAGCAAAATTGACGGCGGCTTCCGATACCCCTTCCACTCGTCTGAGAGTCTTTTCAACGGTGGCAGCGCAGGAGGCACAACTCATGCCTCCAATCTTCAAGGTAATCTTTTCATGGGGTATTTCGTTAGCCATTTTCCTATTCTCCTTGCCGGAACTGTCTAAATGTTTATTCTTTACTTCCGGTGATCGTTACTATGGTAATCACTGCTCATATCTGTGACAAGTTCGATCGTCTTTTTTTTGGTGGTAACCCAACTGGCCGGGCCATAGGGTTTTTTGCACCATTAATGCATGGTTCGCAAATCGCTCATTTTCTCTTTGAATTCTGATCTATCGATTTCGCCCTTGGCAAATCGCTGTTTTAACAGTTCAATTGCATCCGGCCTGTCGGCTGAATCATTAAATTTATTCTGGTTCAGCGGCAATAGGCGGCTGATTAGCAAAATCAATACCACAAGCACCAGCCCCCAAAATACCAGCATCATAACCCCCATTCCTCCGTACCCCATCATGCCGGAGCCCATGTGGTAGCCGCCGTAATCGTTCCAGGCAACGAATAAATAATTTCGAGCCAGAAATATCGCTCCGGCCACCAGGACAATGATGATTACACTGGTGATGGCAAAGTTCAATTTTTTCATTTTACTGCCTCATTTGATAAATCCGGGCTCAAGTTTCGCACCCCTGATAGGGCTTGGTGCCGCATCTGGTATGCCTGATGCGGCCTTCCTCAAAATATCAGGTGCGAAACCTGAGATCCGGGGTTTTAAGAACTCTGCGCTTATTTTACTGCATTTGTTCTATATCGAAATTGCAGTCCCGAACTGAATATCTTTCAAAGCAAAAGATGTGCCAAGGTCTATTGGTGGAAACCCACACTGCACGAAACAGCTTGAAATCATACAAAAAAATAAATCTGTTTAGATTCAATGAGTTTAGAAGATATCTTTTAAAAATTAGTTTGGAGATCGGTGAGGGTAGAAAGTATCCAACTCAGAAGGCATCATCCGGTAAAAGTGGGTAATAAATACCCAAATCTGTGGCTTTGTGGCTTTGTTTACCTTGTTAAGCTTTGTCAACCGGCGCGGGGCTCTGCAAGATCTTCCTATGCCCCTCCACAAAAGATCTATTGGGTGGCTGCAAGGTCATCGCAATAATGGCTGCTCCAACCCCTCCCACCAGGCTGATGGCAAAGCTGACATGGTAACTGCCGGAAACATCGTAGAACACCCCACCCAGCATACCTCCCAAGGCCATCCCCAATCCTCCGATCGCATAAAAACTACCCATCAATGTGGCCAAATAACGCATTCCAAAATACTTCCGATAAAGCATAGGATAGCAGCTCATCGGGCCACCTTGAGCAATTCCCCATATGATAATCCCTAAATACAGAGTCCCAAGCCGATCGGGACGAAGAAATAACAAAACCCCTAAGCCCTGCGCAAATAGAAAACCGGCAATAGCGAGCTTGGCGCCAAAGCGGTCGGCAAGCAAGCCATTCGCGATCCTGCCGAGTGTGCTGGAGATTCCCAAAAGGCCATAAAGCATTGCGGCAAAGCCGATCGTTAGCCCATGATCGGATAGATAGTTTACCAAGTGCAAAAGAAGGAACGAGTGGGAGATGCAACAACCCAACACCATCAGCTTAAGAGACCAAAAGGTTCGAGTGCGCAACGCCGTTCGGAGGTGGAAGTCCTGTGACGTATCAGTCAACCCCCGCTCCTGAGGGCGGTTTTTGGTTATTTTGTTAGGTTCCCGGATCAAACCTGTAAGCGGAACGACCAAAACCAGTGCCAGCACCCCCAGCACCAAAAATGTTTTTTGCCACCCATAGTGCGTCACCAGCCAGGCAACCAGTGGAGAGATCACCAGCATTCCCGTATTAAACGACTGGGCCAAGCCGAGCGCTAAACCCTGCTGCCGGTCAAACCAGCGGGTTACAGTGACCACCAACGGTAACAGCGTGGATGCAAACCCCACACTGCCGAGCATGCCGAAAAGGAGACTGAGATGCAGAAGGGAAGTCGCTCGACTGCTAAAGAGAATGCCCAGGCTAAATAGAAAACTGCCCGCCATCATCGTTCGCCTGGCGCCAAAACGGTCGGTGAGCTGACCGATAAGTAAGGCCAACACGCTGAACGTCATCCAATTGACCGCCCAAATAAACGAGGCTTGGCCCCGGCTCCACTGGAAACTCTGCAATAACGGCTTAAAGAACACAGCGAAGGAATAATTGATACCGTATACAATAATGGTTATAATGGCACCGGCACCCACCACTACCCAGCCATAGGAAGATATCCATTTTCCTTCGGATTTGTTCATTTCATTCTTTGCAAAAATGAAGCCTTAATCGAGTTAAACTCGATTAGATGTTATTGGTTTTTAAAGTATATGGATACCACGATCGTTAAAAATAGCAACAGACGTCAGAAATTTTTCATCGTGGGTGCGAAAATTGATGAACTCGTAAAAAGACCATATTGCTCTCTAAATGACCATTTTGGGGCGTTTTGATAGGTGATACTAAATTTCAAGAACTCGTCGTAACCTCCTCAAATCCGCCTGCGGCGGAACATTCTTAACGTACCACCTAACAAAACGCTTTATCCCAAAATGCTCAAAGTCGTTCGCAAATGACTTTTTACGAGTTCATCAAACTTGAGTTGTAAATTAATCCCAAAAAAAATAGATATTTGTTAAATTGTACAAAATTTGATAGTGACACAATTGATCTCTGTTTACTTGAGGGAATTGATGAGAAAATGAAATATTTCAGTCTGAGGAGGATCGGTATGGTTAATCGTTCAACATGGACCACACGGCAAATAGATTGCCCTGAGGAAGGAAATGTATGCAAGCTTTTGATAGAATGGCAGGATGAAAAAGGAAATGCGGTTCCGAACAGTATAAGCTGTGGCAATCCCAAACTCAAAGATCTCGATAACTGGGGGTGCCAATGGTCATGCTGGGATACGATTGTCAAGGAGCAAAAAGCGCAGTGATTTTTAGAAGCGGATTGAGGGTGCGAAACTTAAGTAATCGATTGCGATGCCAATATGTCATTGGGTGGGGTGCTTGTCAACTTGAGAACAAAATGATCCCGATCGATTAAGTCGTAAAGATTGACAATCTCGCAAAAAGTCCAATTTTGTTCGCTCCACGACTATTTACGAGATTGTCATACTTGAGTCATAAAGATTGAATGTGGTTAAAATTGGCCCCTTTTGCTTTAATGATCATTTTCCTTTTACAGCTTCAATGTAAGCTGAAACCACATAGTCCCATGCGTTTTCGCTCTTGCTTGGACTCCACTTTGAAATCAGTTCACGGCTGATATCTTTTGGTTTGATTTTGATGTCCTGAAAACCCACATTTCGTAATAACGTTTCGGTTTCGTCAATGGTTGCAGCGCCACCAACACAGGCAGCCACCAAAGCCAGGTCCTTCCTGACTTTATCTGGAAGGGTGGCGGTTGCCAAAACATCTGAAATCGACAACCGACCGCCGGGCTTAAGGATGCGATAGGCCTCCCGGTAAACACTCTGCTTGTCAGGAGAGAGATTAATGACACAGTTTGACATTATAATATCCGCACTATTATCAGCTACAGGCAAGTGTTCGATCTCGCCCAATCGGAATTCAACATTGGTTGCTCCTGTTTTTTCAGCATTTTTTCTCGCCTTGGTAACCATTTCCGATGTCATGTCCACTCCGATGACACGTCCGGTTTCGCCCACCTCCCTGGCCGCCAAAAAGCAATCAAACCCGCCCCCGCTGCCCAGGTCCACCACTGTTTCGCCGGATTTAAGTGAAGCGAGGGCAACAGGGTTTCCACAGCCCAACCCCATATTCGCACCCTCGGGAACGTAATTGATATCATTTTTTGAATAGCCCATAAGTGAGGATATTTGTTCCGGTGTAACATCCGGGCCAACGCAACAGGAAGATGCCGGGGTTGTTTCGACGGAAATGTCTGATGGGCCGCAACAGGATGTTGCCGGATCGGTTCCGAAAGACACACCTCCGGCTTTTGCCACTTTTTCGTAGCTTTCTCGAACTGCTTGTCTGATTTCATCTTTTTCAATGGTTTCCATTTTTTCCTCCTTTTTTAATATTCGACAGATTTCGAATAGTCCGATTAAATTTTTTTCAACACATCATTCTAAAATTCTTTCCATATCAAATGGGATTTCACTATTGCAGGGTCTACCTGTTGATGTTCGCCATATACCTCCTTTTCGGCCTTCCATAAAGGGCAGTTCTCAGCGTGATATTTATGATGCAGAATTTTGCCGATGGTGGAATCCGGATTTTTCCGGGCATGAGGACAAAACGGACAATAGTGGCAAAGAGTTGCTCTAAACTTTTTTAATAACGGAACGTTCTCTTTTTCCTCGTGAATCCCGTTCCCCATTTCCTTTTTGCTATCGTTTTCCATATTTTCCCTCCTGAATCCATGAAGATCCTGCCGGCTGGCCATCTTCAATTATGCCATGGCTTTATGCTTGACCTGATTTTTTTGAATCCTCACCGAACAGCTTTTGCATCATGGCGTCACAATTGATGCCTCCACTTTCACCTTTGCAAAATTTCTGCATCATCTGTGACATTTTTTCAAAATTGTCACAGCAAAAATTGAACTTAGAATCTTGAAATGTCTCATCGAGCTTTTTTTTTGTGTTTTCCATTTGTTTCATCTCCTTTTCTGTAATTTTATATTAACAAAACCTTCTACCTATGATGAAAAAAAACTTTTCAAAGCGATCAGGGTCTCCGGCGCAATCGAGCATTCGACCTTTTGCCCCCGCCGTTCCATATGGATCAGACCGGCCTGACGAAGTTCTTTTATATGATGTGATATCGTCGAGGGTACGATCCCGAGATCCTTGCCAAGGTCACCGACACAGGCACACCCTTCAGATTCAACACTTTCTTTTATGTGGGTAATCACTCCGGGCACACAGCAAGAGATGAGTCGCAAAAATATCTTGAGCCGGTTTGGGTTTGAAAGCGCTTTAAACATTTCCGCAAATTTTTCAATATTCTTTTCTCGATTATTCGACATGATTCGAAATATAATGTCAAAAAAGACCCCTGTCAAGAAATTTATTTAACTTCCCAAAATGTAATTGTCCTTTTTCTTATACCATTTTCCGCTTCACAATTCATTAAATTCAATCTCTTGCAAAATGTTTAATGATCTCATAAAGATGGTACGGAGGCATAGTTGAAAAAGTGTGCCTCCAGCAATTTGCCAGGCGGATACATCGTGGAAATCGGAAATCAAAAAATAATCGATTCATCCCCACTGCAAATCAATTCGATTGCCGGTCAAATTTTTGATCAACTGGCGCTTCGGTTTCCGGTTTGCATGGCCAGTGATGAATTTCATTTCTTCCCCCAGGCCAGAGCAGCGGAACACGACTGGTCCCGTTGGGATGATTTTTCATCAGAGTCTATCCATGCCGTATCCCGACAACTCTCCCAATGGAATCACGATCTTGATCGTTGCAAGACCGCCGCTCTGCCTGTAGATCAACGAATCGACATCCGCACGCTGCAACGGATGATCAAAACGATTCTTGAGCAGTTCACCCAGGTCGCCGTTCACCGGACTCAACCCACCTTTTACCTTACTATCCTCAGTATCGGTATAGCCGAAGCCATCGAAGCCGGCGCAAAGGCTTTAAATTCCCGAGTAAATGGGCTCCCTGAATTTCTCGACCATGCCCGCCGCAATCTGCAAAAAATTCCACAGATATTTCGTGACCTTGGCTGCGAAATGATATCGGGCTTGAAGCCTTGGCTGAAAACACTCCAGCTTGCAAAGTCCGTTTTGGCGCCCGCCATCGATTCATTGGATCAATTTCAGGTTCACCTCACCCGAGTTCCGACAACCGATGAATTTCTTCTGTCCCGGGAATTATATGACCAGATTGCTTTCCACCACATGGGCTGTTACCAGCAAACGGATGAAATCGCCTTTCAGCTTGACCAGGAACTATCAGAGACCCGTTCAATTCTGGAGCAATCTGCAGAGCGGATGACCTCCGGCATTCCGTGGCAGGAGGCAATTGCAAAGTTGCCCGCGCCCGAGCTGCCACCGGGCGGTGTAAAGCAACTTTATCATCTGATAATATCTGACCTTACCGGCCATTGTTTGGAAAGCGGACTGGTAACGCCTGAGCGGGTGACGTGCTGTCCGGTAAACGTAGAAGGAATCCCTGATTATATGCTGCCGGTTCGAAGCAATGCAGCCTTCAGCATGCCCCCAGGTCATCCACCACAGGGGGGCACCCTCTTTATCATGGCATCTGATAATACAAAGTCGGCGCCGCCTGATTATCGATTACTAGCGGCCCATGAAACTTTCCCCGGGCATCATCTGCTCGACACCTGCCGCTGGAGCCTGGAGAAGCCCTTGCGACGCCATATTGAATTTCCTATTTTCTACGAGGGCTGGGCAAGCTTTTCAGAAGAACTCCTGTTCGACACCGGGTTTTTTTCCACTCCCATAGACGACATGCTGCTTGCAAAACGAAGATTCTGGAGAGCGATTCGCGGGCGGGTTGATCTTGATATTCATACCCGCAAGCGCAGTTTGGCAGAAGCTGCATCATTTCTGGTCGATCATGGAATGGATCGTAGTAACGCTTTGGCCATGGTGCGGCGATATGTTTTGAAACCGGGCTACCAGTTGGCCTATACCCTCGGTAGGCGTCACTTTCGCCGGCTCTATGATAAGTTCAACGCAAAGTACCAAAACCCGGTTAAGTTCGCACACCAGGTTTTAGCCCAGGGTGAGATCGACTTTGATAATTTAGAACAGGTTCTGCTGTAGGGAGGTTATTCGTGGATAGTTTTCTCGGCTTTCATTCGGAATGGAATTTGGGCAGCCCCGGCGGATGGGATTATCAGCGGACCACACAGGAAATCTCGAAGAAGGTGTGGAAAAAAGTGAATCAGATCAAGCCGACCGGAGTGAAGCTTGACTTAGATCATCCACTGCTTCACCCGGTTGTAGGATTTGCCCGGATGCTGGTTGATGTTCACCGGCAACGGGAGGGTTCCAACCCCGGCCTTATTGCGGTCGTGGCAGAAGAGGAAACACTGATCGATGTCACCGAGAACATCAACTTTGCCAAACGGCTGGATCAGGTCGATGGAATAACGGGCATTTTAGCAGCACCACAGGAATTTGAAACCAAAAACGGCCGTGTTTGCCATCAGGGACGACCGGTTTCCCTTATTTTTATGGATTTTAATAACGACGTATTTTTAAAACTGCACCGCAAGCATAATCTTGAGCCGTTAATGCAGGCCATACGTGAAAAACGGATCATCAACCCCCGGGGCACTGAACCGATCAATGTCAAAAGTATGTTTGAAGTTATCACCGGTCCCCTTGCTGATCGCTTTCATCCGGAAACCGTCAGACGGACACCATGGACAAGGCGGTTTTTCCCAAGAAAAACCGTGAATTCAAAGGGCCAACCGATCACGGATTTGATTGAATGGGCACGGCGAAATTGGCACAATTTAGTTTTAAAACCGGAGCGCGGCTATTCCGGTATTGGGGTGCGGGTTGGAGAAATTGATAGGAACGGTGATGATGCCATTGAGTCGGCCCTCAGGAAAGGCGGTTATATCCTTCAGGAGAAGGTTCCCCTGGGATTGTGGGCTGAGAAAATCCCAGAAATCGATAAAAGCCAACAACAAATTATTCTCTCAAGCCGGCAAACAGACTTTCGATGTTTAATCGGGCCTGATCAGGTATTCGGTTTTCTGTGCCGATTCGGCGATGTGCCGACCAATGTGGGGAGTGGCGGCGGTGTACAGCCACTTGCTGTTTTGAAATCACAAATGACGGTAAAAGAGGCCGTCAACAAAATCAATCAGACCATTTTAGAGATAGATTATCAAAAAATGGTTGCCATAGAAGAATTGCAGAAATCGATGGCTCTGAATGAAAAATTTACATATCTCCTAGGCCCCATTAAAATTGCCCTGCGACCGCGTATTATCACTCCGGCGCAGCTTGCCGACTTAAAAAAGTACTGCGCGGCCGTGTGGTCCGATAGCTTGACCCTTGAAAAAATGTGGCACGCCGGCGAGCTGGATGAATATATCGATATAGAGCATGAAGAGCTGGAAATCGCAAGGATGCAGCCCTGGCAAGGCAGTCCTGCGATATTCGCGGCAGACGGCCTGTTCAGTTTCGGCGCTCACACGGATGCATAATGAGTATAACTATTGACCCTGATTGGTGGAAAACGCTTTTTGATGAAGTCTATCTGGTTACCGATGCCCGTTCGGTATGCAATGAGGAAATCACTCGCCGGGAAATTGATCTATTCTGCAACCTGATTCCGATGCATCCCCAGGATCGAATTCTCGACCTTTGCGGCGGACATGGACGGCATGCAATGGAGCTTTGTAAACGCGGAATTTTGAACTGTACCGTGTTCGATTACGCCCGCCCGCTACTGAAAATCGGAGCAGAAAATGCCGAGCGTCAAAACTATCCCGTCCGTTTTATCCAGGGTGACGCCCGTGACACTAAACTGGCAGAGGAAGAATATGACCATGTGTTGATATTGGGCAATTCGTTAGGCTATATTCCGGATAAAAATGCGGATTTATTTATCCTCAGGGAAAGCTTTCGAGTACTCAAATCTAAAGGGTGGTTTCTGCTGGAGGTCACGGACGGTAATACTGTTCGCGAAAAGCTATCTCCCATTGCATGGCATGAAATGGGCGATGATGTGGTTGTATGTCGTGAGAGAGAACTAAAGAATGATGCTATATGTGCCAGAGAAATGGTGTTGAGCAAACAAAAAGGATTAATTCGAGATAAATCATATAGCATCCACCTCTATGAACCGCAGCAATTAGCTGCCCTGGTTACAAAGGCCGGGTTTATCGATGTTCAAATTTGTTCAGATTCTGCTACCTGTTACAGTGAGGAAGATTTGGGGTGCATGAATCATCGCCTGATAATTTCCGCTCGAAAGCCTTAGGGTGCGAAACTTGAGTTAATATATATTAAGACGTTTTCTTTCCATCGAGTAAATCACGCACCTTGCTCACCAACGCCTCATGGGTGAAAGGTTTCTGGATAAAGACCATTCCCCGGTCCAGGATACCATGGTGCACAACGGTGTTATCCGCGTAACCTGACATGTAGAGCACCTTGATCTTTGGTCGCAGACTCTCAAATTCCACCGCCAATCTCCGGCCGCTCATCCCCGGCATCACCACATCGGTCAACATCAGATCGATAGGGCTTTCATGCTGTTTGCCAATCTCAATTGCCTCTTCGCCGTCTTTTGCCCCCAAAACTTTATATCCGTATTTTTGAAGAATCTTGATCGCCAGTTCTCGAACCATACGGTTGTCCTCAACCACAAGGACAGTCTCTGTACCGCTGAGAGATTTGATAGAAGTCTTTATCTTCTTGGTATCTTTACTTTTTTTATCAACTCTGGGCAGGTAGATTTTGAAGGTCGTCCCTTTTCCGGGTTCACTGTATACCCAGATATAGCCATCACTTTGCTTCACGATGCCATAGACGGTGGAAAGGCCCAGCCCCGTGCCCTGGCCCTCCTCTTTTGTAGTAAAAAAGGGCTCAAAGACCCGTGAACGAATCTCTTCATCCATCCCTGTGCCGGTGTCACTTATGGCCATCATCACGTAAGACCCTGGTTTGGCCGCTATGTGTTCCAGGGCGTATGCCTCATCCATCTGGACGTTTACTGTTTCAATGGTGAGTTTACCCCCTGTCGGCATGGCATCTCTGGCATTGACCGCGAGGTTTACGATTATCTGCTCTATCTGTCCTGGATCTGTCTCTACACTGCCCAGTTCCGGTTGCAGGATCGTTTTCAGTTCAATATCTTCACCAATTAAGCGACGGAGCATCTTTTCGATATTAGGGATCACCGCGTTGAGATTTAATACTTCAGGCTGAAATATCTGCCTGCGGCTGAATGCCAGAAGCTGTCGAGTCAAAGAAGCGGCGCTGTTACCGGCCCTCATGATTTCCTCTGGATACTCTTGAAGGGGGCTGTCTTTTTCAAGTTTCATTGAAACAAGGGTCGCATTACCGATGATGCTCGTCAAAAGGTTGTTGAAATCATGGGCCACCCCGCCAGCCAGTTGACCGATGGCTTCCATCTTTTGGGATTGAATTAGCTGTGCTTCAAGCTGTTTTTGCTCGGTAATGTCCCTGCCTATAACAATGAGGTATCTTGGATTTCCTTCCTTATCTTCTAAAGTCGAGGCCGAGTACTCAGTTAGAATTTTTCGGCCATCTTTGGTAATAAGAGACATTTCCAGCCTTGCGTTTCCCTCTCTAAATGCCTTTTCAGTTGCTGCCGCTGCATTGTTCAGATCTTCCTTGCTGTAATAACTGTCGGGGACTTTCATCGACGCGATCTCTTCATCGCTGTAACCGGATATTTCACTAAAAGCCTTGTTCCAACGGACCGCTTTTCCGGTAGCTGGTTCAAAAACAATAAAAGTATCTGTTTGGGCGTTTAATGATTTTTCCATGAACTCTTTTTCTTCCTGAAGCCGATCTTCAGCTCTCTCCTTTTCCCCTATCATTCGCTTTTTTTCCAGCGCCCCTTCAACAGCCGACCCAATGCGTTTGAGACGCTCCTTTAATACATAGTCGTCTGCACCGGCTTTCATGCACTCAACAGCCGTCTCCTCGTTAATCGATCCGGTCACCATGACGAAGGGGAGGGTGGGGTTCAATTCCCTTGTTAACGCAAGGGCTTCCATGCCATTAAACTGAGGCATCGTATAGTCCGAAAGGATGATATCCGGTGAGAAACCCTCAAGTTGCTTCAGGAAATCATCTCTTTTGTCCACCCGTCTTGAAGTAAATACGATGCCGGCATTCCGCAACTCCCGTTTTACCAGCTCTGCATCGGTGGCAACATCTTCGAGAATCAGAATGCGAAGCCGTTCCGATTGCGGATCTGTTTCAATTTTGGATTTTGGATTTTGGATTTTGGGTTTCATTATCTTCTCCCGACAATTTGATGAAAAGAGCATTGAAGCAATCTTGTGCGTGTCATCAAGAATCAATATCTTTAAAAGATAGTTTCAAACCGGGATAGAGATTTTCCGCACACTCAGGGCATAAACCATGACTGAAGTCGGCTTCAGAGTGATCCTGGATATAGTTTTCGATTTGATTCCAGTAGCCTTTGTCATCGCGTATTTTTTTGCAGGACGCACAAATGGGAAGAAACCCACTCAATTTTTTGACTTTGGCAAGTGCATTCTGGAGTTCGCATATTAGATTTTTTTGTTGTTCCTCTGCCCGGTTGAGCGCTGTGATATCGGATATGATGTGAACCATGCGGACTAAATCACCATCTTCACCCAAAACAGGGTCGACGGTCACCTGCAGCATTCGATCACCGGAAGCAAAGCGCATGGTTTCTCTTTGGTGTGTCTCCCGCATCCTTATAAAGGAACACCCCTCGATCGGTTCTGATGTAATGTGCACAAGCTCCCAGCAGGTACTCCCAATGATTTCGTGGGCGGTTTTTCCCAAAAGACTTGCCATGGCTTTGTTGCACTGCAGGATTTTCCCCTCCATGTTAATCAGGCTGATAGCGTCGTTAACCGAATCAAAAATAGTCTGCCATTCCCAGGCCGATTGTCGCACTATCTGTTCTGCTTTTTCTTTCTCTTCTTTCAGCCGCTTCTTTTCCAAAGCGCCTTCAACCGCAGGGCCGATGTGTTTGAGACCTTCTTTTAGCACATAGTCGTCTGCGCCGGCTTTCATGCATTCTACAGCGGTCGCCTCGCTTATGGATCCGGTCACAATAATGAACGGAATGGAAGAATAAAGCGCCTTAACCAGTTCGAGGGCTTCCATACCATTGAATTGGGGCATCGAATAATCCGAAAGAATGATATCCGGTGAGAAAGCCTCAAGTTGCTTTAAGAAATCGTCTTTTTTGTACACACAGTTTAAAGTGAACGCGGTTCCGTTATTTTTCAACTCCCGTTCAATCATTTCTGCGTCAGCCGGAACATCCTCCAAAATCAGAATGCGAAGCGCTTCCGATGTTCTTTCCTTCATTTCTGCTTGGTCCATTAAAATCTCCTATCTCAAACTTCCAATCTGCAATCAACTAGGTTGTTCATTGAGCAGCAGCCAGTAAAGCCCCAATTCCCCAACTGCATCGATAAACTTGGTAAAATCAACCGGCTTGACAATGTAGCTGTTTACACCAAGCTTGTAACTTTCCACCATATCCGGCCCTTCACGGGATGACGTGAGCACCACCACCGGTATTGTTTTTGTACGTTCATCTGATTTGATCCGGCGCAGCACCTCCAAACCATCCACTTTTGGCAATTTCAAGTCCAGAAGTATTAGTTTTGGCCGATTGTTCGGGTCGCGACTCTCATAGCTGCCGGCGGCAAAAATATAATCCAGTGCTTCGGCTCCGTCTGTGACCACATGTACTTCGTTGGCAAGATGATGTTTTTTCAATGCCCTCAGCGTGAGTTCAGCGTCGTTAGGATTGTCTTCGGCCAACAGGATTTCAACCGTGTTTCCACTTGACATTCTTATTTCCCCCTTTTCGGGTTTCAAGTTTAAAGTTTCGGGTTTTAAGTTTATTTATACTTACTTCCTGTTAACTTTGATTTTCTGAGGTAATTCATCAAACCGGCAATCATTTTACACAATAAAGAACATTAAACTTTCAACTTGTTATCTATTGGTAACGAGAAGTAAAACGTTGCCCCTTCATTTACTTTTCCTTCCCCCCATACGCGCCCGCCGTGACGGTGGATAATGCGCTCAACAAGGGCAAGCCCGATCCCGGTGCCTTCAAATTCTTCAGCGCTGTGGAGTCGCTGGAAAACCTTAAACAGCTTGTCAGCGTATTTCATGTCAAAACCCACACCGTTGTCTCTGACAAAATATATGCTTTCATCCCCTTCTATCCTGCCGCTGATCTCAATGGTGGGCTTGTCGCTGGGACGGGAATATTTTATTGCATTGGAAATAAGATTAACAAGGACCTCCCGAATCATAGCCCGATCGCCAAAAGCTAAGGGGAGTTCTTTTACATTCAGACTTATCTTTTGTTTTTTCTCAACGAACTGAAGCGTTTCAGTTGCCTCGTCTACCAACACGCGTATGTCAATTTCCGACATTTTAAGTGATCTTCGACCCAGTCGTGAAAAAGCGAGAAGATCATCGATGAGCTGCCCCATGCCCCGGACGCTGTTTTGAATGACACCCAGTTGACGTTTAGCCTCTTCATCAAGTTTATACCCGTAATCTTCGACCAGCATCTCGGAAAAGCCGGTTATGGCCCGAAGTGGCGCGCGAAGGTCATGGGAAACAGAATAGACGAAGGCATCCATTTCCTTGTTCGCTCCTGCCAATTGTTTTGATGTACTATCAAGACTTTCGTTACTCGCCCGAAGATCCTCAAGCAGGTTGACCATGGCACTGTTGAGCCGCTCCACTTCTAAAACCCGTTTGTCAAGCTCAGCTGTCCGTTGTTTAACCATTTTTTCGAGATTTTTATGGTAGTTTTCTATTTCCGCTTCGGCCTGAAAGTGTTCTATCGTTTTTCCTAACATTTCAGTAATGGCATTGATTAAATTTCTCTCTTCTTTCAAAAAGGGGCCTTCATCTTCTTCCGGTCTTTCCTCCAGATAAATAACCTCGACACTACCGGTCGGCCGGCTTGCCACAATAATCTTGCTGGATTGTGTCCACTTGGTTTTTTTGAAATTTTTAGTTAAATACTCTCTTTGGTCCCATAGGATTCTGGCACCTGTGATTTCAGGATATTGCCAGGTAGGAGGAATGAGTTCACCGACTTCTTGAATGATCCCTTCAAGAGTCGTTTCAGGCTTTTGAATCAAGGTGCTAATTCTAAAAAGGCAGCTCAATTCCTTGATTCGCTCTCCGAGATCATACCTTTGTTGCTGCAGCACCTTTTCTGTTTGCTTTCGGACATAAACTTCCTTGTTCAAATCATCGCGTTTCGCTGTGACTTCGTTCAGGTTAATCACCATTTTATTAAAGGCATTGGCCAAAATACCTATTTCATCCCTGCTTTTAATCCTCACTCTGTGTTTCAAATCTCCCTTACCAATTATTTTTGCACTGTTGGTTAGCTCACCCAATGGCCTTGTAATTGCCCTTATACTCAAAAATGAAACATAGGATAGTAAGGCTACAAAACCGATGATACCAAATAGGGAGATCAAATTACTCTGATATTCAATCCGCGCAATCTTTTTTTCTGTAAGCCGTGAAAGCTGAAATGCTGCTGATACTATCTTATGGGCTCTTATCTGAATCTGAGCGGCCAGCCTCTCTTCCAAAGCAAAGGTTAAATCAATATTTTCCTTGGGTTTCTTATTTTTGATCAGTGTTTTTCTGTTCACAAAATTATTCTGTAAACTGGAAAAGTGATCCCCGAGGAGCTGGTAATCTAAATCTATCGATTTCAGTATGGATAGTTCTTTTGAGTATCCCTTGTTCTCTTTTTCTAAAATCCGATCAGAAAGCATTTTGCCAAAAGAATCATACTTCAGTTTCCACTGATGCTCCATTCTTTTTGCGTGGTGCATCAAGTACTCATAGGTTAATGTGTTCAGTTCAAAGATGTGTTTTATTATCTCGCTGGCGTTTTGCCCCGAATCTATTTCCTTTTTAACCTTTCTAAAGGTCAGGAACATTATGGAACCTATCGCTACTACCAGGACGACAAAGAGCACTGATAAGAGGATCAATTTTGTCCTAATCTTCATGTTTTATCTCCCATGGGGCCTTCTGCCATTATCGTATGATGGTTACCGCCTCCGGTTGTACACTATACAATGCATCCGGATAGATAAAATCAATATAGTTAGGAATATCTGTTGCATCTGTTACCTTATTTCTCATTGCCCAACGAGCTTGATCTTCTAAACTGACAATTAGCGCTTGATCTAAAAAGATCGTAAATTCACCCTCTTTCCAACCTCTCCGCACGGCCTCTTTGCCTAAATTTAGGGCTTCAGCTACTATGGCCTGGGATTCATCTTCGTATTCTTTCAGAAAAGTATTTGCCTTGTAAATTGCTCTTAAAAATCTTTTCAGTGTTTCCGGATGATTCTTGACAAAATCTTTCTTCAATGCAAAATAAAATATTTTTCTATAATATCCATCATTTATAAATTTTATAGCTTTATCTTGTAATACTTGTTCAGCCTCAAAGGGGATGGGTTCCCAAGCAGAAATGGCATCAACATCACCGTTTGCTAAAGCGGTTACTAAATCCATTGGCTTAATATCAACCACTTCTACTTTTGAAGATAAAATTCCTTTATAATTCAAAAGAAGGTCTAAGACAAATTGAGCATTTGTTCCTTTCGTCAATCCTACTTTTTTGCCCTGTAAATCCGCTATGGAATTGATTCCCTTATCCTTTCTTGCTATAACTTTATCATCGTAAGAGGTATACATCCCAGCGAGAATCTGGAAGTCTTCTCTATTAAAACTCGAAAAAACAATTGGAGTATCTGCTACTGCCGAAATATCAACACTTTCGCCTTTTAGCATAGCGAGGAAACTTGCCTTTCCGGACCCAAATTGTTTTATTTCTAAATCTATGCCTTCTTCTTCAAAATAATCCTTATCTTTGGCTACAAAAACTGCTCCGATCTTGTGAGTGGTGGAACTTCCAAACGTAACCTTTTCAATTGGTCCAACATATTTTTTAGTTGCCTCTTTTTCTATAAATATAAAGTAACTCCAAATTCCTAAACATATAACTATTATAATTATTAAAAACCAACTCCATGTTTTAAGCATTGGCCTTTCTTTTTTGCTTTCTACTTCAATTTCTTCAGAGTTTTCTTTTCTTGCCTCAATTTTATCTTTTTCTGGCATTTTGTCACATCTATATGGTACTGCGGTGTATCAAGAAACATGCACCTTGATTATGGCAATGTGTATTGTGTCGGATTTGTACTCGAATGTTAAAATAGCTGGTTACTCCATCTAAAGGCACTTCATTTATCTAATTCTTCTTTAACGGCAACCCCTATCTTTTCCAGTGTATAGGGTTTTTTTTAAATATTTCCAATGCACCATCTGAAATCTTCAATCTAAAATCGCTTCACTCATCAATCTTTCCCATCTCCTTTACGGGTCATTGCCTATCGGTGTCATTCCTGCTGATTCTACCTGTTCACGGAGCTTTTGAATCACCTTTTTCAATTCTGCCATGCGCACCTCCCGACCGGCCATGAGATTGATCGTTTTTTGTAGTTCAGCGGTGCGTTCTAGAACCCGTTTTTCAAGATCTTCGTTTAATTTGCGGATTTCTTCTTCCGCCTGCTTGCGTCCGGTGATGTCCACAACCATCGAACGGCTTTCGACGATTCGTCTTTGGGAATCTCGAACGGCGCTCATCGTCAGGCTGATCCAAACCGGGGTACCATCCGCCTTCTGCATCTGCAGCTCTTCGTCATGCACCGTCTCACCGGCCCGAAACCGCTCCAGCACTTTCGCTGCCTCCTCTTTCCCGTGCGGTGTGTCTGCATACAGCTCCAACACCTGTTGTGCTACCAGCTCCTTCACCGCAAATCCCAGCAGCTCTCCTGCCCGCCGGTTACACCTGTGGATGCGACCATCAACCCCAATGGAGAGGTAGGCATTTGGGGCGTTCTCGTACAGGTCACGGAAGCGTTCCTCGCTCTCTCGCAGCACCGCCGCCGCTTGCTTGCGCTCGGTGATGTCAATATGAGCGGTTACCCAGACTTTTCCATATACAGGATGATCGAACATCGATACGTGGGCATAGCACCAAAAAGGTGTTCCATCCTTCTTGATATTGTTAATTTCGCCTTGCCACGAACCAGTTTTATCTAAAATTCCTCTAATTTCCTTGGCTGTTTCTTCAGGGTGCTTGTCAGAGGGAGCATTGAGGATTGAGACGTGCTTTCCGATCATTTCACCGGAACCATAGCCAAACATTTTTTCAAATGCAGGATTTGTGAAAACAATAACACCATCGTCAGCTCGACCAAGATAAACCCCCTCGGCCAGATTGGCTATGATTTCACTTTGCAGGCGCAGCTCCTCAACAAGCTGTTCGCGCTTCTGAATGTCGTTCCTCAGTCGAGTTTGCATATCATTTATTGCCAGGG
>DRHF01000124.1 GCA_011049715.1 Desulfobacterales bacterium | reverse complement strand
TCTTGGCTCATCGAAGAAGCCGGGATCGATGCTGCTTTCAATTACAAAACCGTGGATGACCTTGCAGCAGAAGTCAGGAAACATTGTCCAAAAGGGATCGATGTCTATTTTGAGAACGTGGGAGGCAAACACCTGGAAGCGGCACTTGCACGGATGAACACATACGGGCGCATCGTGCTTTGCGGCATGATTTCCATATACAATGAGACCAAACCGCAGCCCGGACCTTATAATCTTTTCTATGCCATTTCAAAACAGTTAACGATTAAAGGCTTCATCGTGACGGACCACTTCGACATGCTGCCTCAATTTTATTCGGAAATCGGCGCATGGATCTCGGCAGGTAGAATCAAGTGGAAAGAGACGATCGTAAAGGGGATTGAGAACGCCCCGGGTGCCATCATCGGTCTTTTTACCGGCGATAATTTTGGTAAAATGCTTGTCCAGGTTGGACCGGATCCGGGTTGATGGTGAGATATCAGTTCCGTTCTTATGGAGTCGCAACCATTTTTCTTGACCTGATGACCTGTTATGTATTTGGATATACTTGACCTGCATCCACCGTTTTTACGGTCCCGCCCGACCTTAAACCGGATGCGTTTTGAAGAAATAAAAAATTGAGACCGAAAAAAAGGAAGGAATAAAATGCTCGATATCCTAAAACAATTTTTCAATAAAACCGCAAAAGAAAGTTCCCGGACCGATGACCGGAAATCAGGTCACGACATACTGGTGGCGACCTGCGCTCTGTTTGTGGAAATAGCGCGAATAGATGAAAAATTTACCCAGGAGGAAATGGAAACGCTTCTATCGATTCTAAAAGAAAAATACGGTTTATCCCCGGCGCATGCAGATGCCCTGATTGAAGAGGCAGAAAAGGAACTGAATAAAAGTGTTGATTTATGGCAATTTGCCCGGCTGATCAATGAGCATTATTCGAACCAAGAAAAAATAGAAATCATCGAAACCCTGTGGCGAATCGTCTATGTCGACGGAAAAATGGACCAGTACGAACACTACCTGATGAACAAGCTGAAAAACCTGCTGCGTCTCTCTCACAACCAGCTGATCGATGCGAAACTAAAAGTACTACACCCAGGGTGATAGAGAAATAGTCATATTTTAATGGAGTTTTTGTGAATACTGAGAGCCGGAAACCCGGGCAAGATCTCCCATTTTCAGTTGCCCCGTATCGATTTGACCAAAAGAACGAAATGTTTAAGAGAGCGCTTTGGGATGAAAAGATGCGCCCCCATGCAATGCGTTTTTACAAGGAAGTCAAATTTAAGGAAAAAATTGGATACAGGAAAATTGACTATGCATTCAGAAACGCCGCATGGAATATAGAGTGGAGCGCTGCTTTTGGAAACGCCAGAAGCAACTCCGGCCTTTATGAATGGGAGGGCATCAACGAGCGGATTAAACAATATGTGGAAAGCGGCGAGCCGGTTAAGATGCCACCTGAAAAGATGGGCAGTTATATCAAAAAAGCGGCCCGATATTTTGGAGCGGATCTGGTTGGGATTTGTCGCGTTCATCCAAACTGGATTTATTCCCATGAATACAATGCACTTTCACGGAAGCATTATCCCGCCGAACTTCCCAAAGGAATCAATAATGCAGTTGTTCTCGCCGTTGCAATGGATTATCAAGGAATCCAATTGTCCCCGACAACCTTGGAGGGGGGTATAACAGGATTCGGGTATTCGATGATGGCCGTTGTTGCCAATCTGTTGGCCACGTTCATTAGGGGCCTCGGTTACCGGGCGATTCCATGCGGGAATGACACGGCCCTCAGTGTACCACTTGCTATGGCGGCAGGACTCGGGGAAACCGGGCGTCTGGGGATTTTGATTACTGAAAAATTCGGCCCGAGGGTCCGACTCTGTAAGATTTTTACTGATCTTCCACTCAGCTGTGACACCTATCGGCCTTTTGGTGTTAAGGCGTTTTGTGAAGAATGTAAAAAGTGTGCGACCTATTGTCCGGGTCAGGCCATAACCGATAGCGAGATGACAGAGGAGGGTCATAATATCTCCAATCAATCCGGAACTCTGAAATGGTATGTCAATGCCGAGAAGTGTTTTGCCTTTTGGGCAAAAAACAGATCGGATTGCGCCAATTGCATCCGGGTATGTCCATTTAATAAACCCCAGGGGATAATCCATGATATGACACGGGGCATCATCCGGAGAACCACCCTTTTTAATCGGTTTCTGCTATGGATGGACGACTTCTTTGGCTACGAAAAACCGATCCACCCGGAAAAGTTCTGGAATTAAATAAACCTGGTCATGTCCCAAGTACCTCCTTTTTTTTGACTTAAATCAAGGCAAAATTTGACACAGTAGGTGATAAAGGCCGATGCTTATAGAAAGGATCACAGATAATCTATTTTACTCCGTGATTCTAAAACCAATAACTGATAACTCAAGGTTCGCACCAGATATTTTAAGGAAAGTCGCATCAGGCAACACCAGATGCGGCACCGTGCCCCATTGGGGGTGCGAAACTTGAGTGATAACCGATAAAATCCAATCGAGTTTAGGCTCTATTGGGGTGGAATTGCCCTATTGAAAAATGTGTCTACCAGGGGAGGTCAATTATGTGTCAGAGCTATAGAAAGGTTTGCGCTTGCGGAAAAAATACTTCTGAAATTTTCTTTGGAAGAATGATCTTAAATGAAATGGCCGTCACAAAGGTCTATTGCCCGAAATGCAGTCATAACATTGCAACCGAATCCGATAACAGGGTATGGGATAATGGCTGGGTGCTCGAGCTCAACATGGATACGGTGCGGACCCATGCACCGATAATGGAAATTTCCCCGGAAGCGGTCACGGCCGAATGGGTTTTCGATAAAGGGTATGCCACATGGGCCGGAATTACGCCGGACGATCATCAAAAAAGGGATCGGGAGCGATCGAAAATTCAAAAATTGGCGAAAACCGATCTTCGGGCCTACATCCAGGCGATGAAAGATTGGGGGATGGCCCGCGAGAAACGCTTTATTAACGAGGGTTGGCGTAAAATGAGGGTGAGAGAAGCTTGACGATCGAGTGAAACTCAAAACTTGAAAAAAATACCGCATGCGATTTTCATATACCCAAAAAAGAGAATCAAAAAGCTTTGCCCAGAGATCCGTCGCCATAGGGCGTCGCGTAATGGTCGCTTCAAGTCAGCAACTGGCCACGCAGACCGGCCTTAAGGTCCTATCGAAGGGGGGAAATGCCATTGATGCGGCGGTCGCCATGGTCTGCACTTTAAGCGTGGTTGAGCCCCATTCAACGGGAATCGGTGGTGATACGTTTGCATTGATATACCTGGCCTCCGAAAAAAAGCTTGTCGGCATGAACGGCAGTGGCCGCGCACCCTATGCGGCTGATTTGTCATGGTTCCGCGAACGGGGCATGCAGGAAATACCTGAAACCGGGATCCTGTCGGTGACGGTTCCGGGAGCGCTTCATGGCTGGGCAGAAGCCGTAAAACGCTATGGCCGGCTGGGACTCGGGGATGTTTTCGAAGACGCGATTTATTATGCTGAAAACGGATTTCCGGTCTCGGAGGTAATAGCAGGTGAGTGGCAGATAGCTGAAGAGAAGCTTTTATCCCATCCGTCTTCTGCTAAAGCTTACCTGATTGAAGGCAAAGCGCCCCGGCAGGGTCAGATTTTTTGTAACAGAGATCTGGCACGCACCTACCGCAAAGTTGCCGCCAATGGGGTCGAATCATTTTATGGGGGGGAAATCGGTAAAGAGATCGTTGCCTTTTCTCGACAAACCGGAGGACTTCTATCAATTGAAGATTTAAAAGATCATACCACAACCTGGGTTGAACCGATAACAACCGATTATCGAGGATATACGGTTGTCGAACTGCCACCGAACGGACAAGGGATAACCGCGCTCGAAATATTTAACATATTGGAAGGTTACGATATCAGCTCCCTTCAGCACAACGGACCCGATTATCTCCATTTACTGATAGAGGCCAAAAAAATCGCCTTCAGTGATCGCGATACATATATTACCGATCCGGAGTTTGAAAAACTCCCGACAGAAATTCTGACTTCAAAAGAATATGCCGCCCAATGCCGCAAAAAGATTCATCCGCATCGGGTCATGGATTCACCTAGACCATTATCCTACAATAGAGCTTCAGATACCGTATATGTTACCGCTGTCGACGATGCTCGCAATGCCGTATCTTTTATCAGCAGTAATTACTTTCATTTTGGTTCCGGCATGGTGGTGGATGGAACCGGAATTATTCTTCAAAACAGGGGTTGTTCTTTCTCTTTAGAACCTTATCATAATAATCGACTCAAACCCCATAAGCGCCCCCTGCACACCATCATTCCCGGCATGGTATTTAAAGATGGCGCCTTTTTAATGAGTTTCGGTGTAATGGGCGGGGATATGCAGCCCCAGGGACATGTTCAGTTCCTGATAAACCTCATTGACTTCAAAATGAACCTGCAGGAGGCTGTTGATGCACCCCGAATCCGGCACGTGAAAGACAAAGATGTCTATGTCGAATCCGGCATTTCCGACAATACCGTCAAAGCCCTTCAGGAAATAGGCCATCATATTGTTGCCGACACATCAGGCGTCAATCAGGTTGGCGGCGGCCAGGCAATTTATCTGGACAGCCAGCAAAATGTTCTGTTGGGGGCATCTGATCGAAGAAAAGACGGCTGCGCCATCGGGTATTAAATTGGGTGAACAGTCAGTTGCCGATCATCCCGCTCAGTTGGGTCTCAAGCTCCTTTTTTTTCTCCGCCAACTTGGCCTTTAGCGTCTGCGCCTCACGGGCGATCATTTTCATCTCCTGAAAAATCTGATCCACTGATTTATCCACCGATTGCGATTTACCGGCCAAAGAACCATAAGCCATCCGTGCGTTATCGATAAACCCTATCACTGTCTTCTCGAGTTTGCCGACGCTGTCCTCAGACCGGTGTAAATTTTCGCGAACGAGATAAAAGGAAATCTTCTGGAACGTCTTTTCAAGGGCCGATGGGTCTTGGTTGCGAACGGCATCTTCCAAAAGCTTGAAGAGGTTCACTTTGTCGTGGTGGCCTAAATCGCGCACCGGTTTGGCGATTTCTGTAAACTCCTCTCCCAGGTGATGCCAGTCAAGTTTGCCTTCATCCAAATGGTGTTCGATTTCTTTATGAATCGATACTATTTTCTCAACGGTCTTTCTCTCTTTGTGAAAGGCCCAAGCGGGCTTTGCCCAACCTGTGAACAAAAGCGCAAAGGCCAAGCTGAGCAATGCCATTCGGCCGATTGCTAAAAGGTACTTTCTCATGGTCGGAATCTCCTTTCTTTGATAGAAACTTTTGTCTTAGGACATGACCCAATTATTCAAACAGCATCCGTCATCAAGAGTCTTGAAAAAGGGTTTGAGTTCAAACACCGGATAGGACAAGTGGATTATCAATCTGTATGGTTATCCTCCGAGCCCGCTTCATGTTGTTCTCCGGCTTCTGCCCCATGATGATCCTCAGCATTTGCTGCCTTGTGATCGTCGGTATTCGGTTCCTTATGTTCATCAACATCTGTTTCAGAATGATCGTCGGTAGTGGCTAGCTTGTGATCGTCAGCCGCGTCTGCATGGTGATCGGCTGGGCCATCTGATTTGTGATCGTCGGTTTCAGTCGCTTGATGATCGTCGGTAGTGGCTGCCTTGTGAATGTCAGCCGCGTCAGCATGATGATCATCGGCGCCGCCTGCGTCGTGATCGTCGCTGCCGGCCCCATGATGATCACCGGCTTCGGTTGCGTGCTGATCATCCGCCCCTCCCCCACCATGATGGCCACCCATTCCGGCTGATTTTTGATGTTCTTCGACGCTGGCCACCATCTGACGATCGGGGAGGATGCGTAAGAAGGCTATCAGATTCGATATCTCTTCGTCACTCAACGCGCCCCCCCAGGGCGGCATCAATGGGGAGAGACCTTGTGAAGCACCCCCTTCCTTGATGATACGACTGAGATAGACATCAGAAAGATTTTCCATATAAGGTGCATCGTTGTGTTTCCTTGGCGGTATGCTCAAGTTTTTTGCATTTGATCCATTTCCGCCGCCTCCTTTCCCATGGCAGACAGCACAGTAGTATTGATACGATGCATAGCCACGCAGTTGAGTTTTTCCAAGGAGGATTGTGCGTTTTTGTGGAAGTAAAATGGATCCCGTATGACTTTCGACACCCGGCAGTTGTTGATCATCTGTGTCGCCTGCCGTCTGTTCGTCAGATTCAGCCGTAAGTTGATCGTCAGCCCCCACCGCACTGTATGCTACTGAACCGGAGGATATCAGGCTATTTGAATGGTTAAAACCCCAACCAATTAATAAGGGCAATATTAGAATACCGCTCAAAACTAATATGCGTTTGTATCCTTTCATCAGTCTGTCTCCTTTTGATTAACCAGAAAAGCCGTCAACTCTTTGATCTCATTTTCTTTGAAGTTATAGACAGGCTCCGGGGAATTGTTTACGAACGCCTTTGGATCCCGAAGATGGTAGGCAATCCATTCGGGTCTCAGCCTGTCCCCAACCCTTGAAAGATCCGGTCCAATCATGCCGCCTTTGGAATTGATTTGGTGACAGGCGATGCAGGCATATTTTTCGAAGTAAAGTTTCCGGCCGGCTTCTACCATTGATTCATCGAAGTCGATTTCCCCTACTGTTTCCGACAACGCTTCCACCCGGTCGTCAATAAAGGTGGTCCTAAAATAAGAGTAGATCGATTTGATTTCAGAATCCGATAGTCTGAAATTAGGCATCCGTTCATGAGCGGTCGGCCGAATACCAAACGGTTCTTTTAAATATTTTTGCAGCCACCTCTGTTGGATTCGGCTTCCCTCCGTGGTGAGGTCGGGACCATGAGCCGCTCCTTTCCCCATCATCATGTGGCAAGTGAAACACTGATACTTATCTAGGATCTTTCCGAATTCGCCCTGGGGGGCATAATTGGATGGCGGATTACCCAAAGGCAGTTTAAAATAGCTGGGAACCTCATCTGCAGTTAAACTCAACAAATAGGTCGTCATCGCTTCCACCTCTTTATCACTAAGTCCGAAATCAGGCATTTTCGGGTCAAGGCCAACAGCTCTCGGGTTCTTCATCTTATTATAAAGCCAGTTCGGAACCGTGCGGTCCTTGTAAGATGCTTTTAGTACCCCAAAATTAATTTTGCTTCGGTGCACATCACTGATTGCCGTCAACTCCAATCCGGTCTCTGCTTGATCATCGACCCCATCTATCTCATGACATCCGGTGCATCCATACTGTGAGATCAATTCCTTTCCACGTTTTACATCTGCCGTTTCGATCATTTTTATCTGCTTTTCAGCTGTCTTTATTTGTAAATCCGGATCGATATATTCTTCTGCCAGAAATGTGACCAGGTCTCGAATCTCCTGATCCGAGAAACCAAAGGTTGGCATTTGGGTTTTCGACCGCCATGATTTTGGATTTTTGAGCCAGCTGAAAAGCCATTGAGAATGAACCTTGGACGAAATCTTTCCGAGATCCGGTCCGTCGTCAGCTCCTCTCCCCCGGATAGGGTGGCAGGAGTCACACTGAGAATTTCTGAAGATTTTTTTCCCTCGTTCATAAGACCCGATAACTTCTTTATTGTTTTGTTTTGATCTTGTCCGAGAAAAGAGAAAACGAGTCACATCGGCTGCCATCTGATCCGTTAATTTGAAATCCGGCATTTTCGCATTTGAAATCGTTCCCTTTGGATCCAGCAACCATCGGTATAACCAGTCTTTTTTGACCTTTGCACCGATATTCTTTAATGGCGGTCCATTTTTGACCCTTTCTATTCCTTTGACTTTATGACAGCCGCGACACCCGAGCTTTTTAAAGGTTTCACGTCCTTGCGCCAAAACAGGCGCCTGATCCCTGATGTAATCGCCATGACAAAGTGAACAGGACTTTTGCAAAAAGTTTTCGTGATAAATAGCTTTCTCCCAGTTTTCGGTGGGGCCATGGCTTTTTTCCAAGGTAGTCGCCATAGGCCATCCGCCATGACAGATCGTACATCCGAAATTTTCGATAGGGTGAAGATCCACATCCGGATGGACTTTAAATGGTTGTGGTACATCATCAAATCTCGGATCCTCAATCCCCAGATGACAAGTCTCGCAACGGTCAGCCCGATTTAATTTGTCAATCCAGCGTTGCCGCACGCCAAACCGAAAGTCGGCAATTTCAAACTCACCAGCAGCTTTTTGGATTAAAAGTTTTTTGAATTCCTTTTGGTACGGTCGGTATGATGGATGAAATTCTTTCCAGAGCAGCGATAAAAAGAAAAAGAGCATTATCATACTTATAACGGCAAACACTCGAATTATTTTATTGTTTAACATAAAATACCTCGGCAAATTTTATTCGATCGGGCTTAATGATTATTGCCTGTTGTCCATTCTTGCCACGGCCAGTAAAGTTCCCAGCCAGGCCCTCTCATTAATGTTCCCACGATAATCAGACCGATGAAAATAACCGCAAATGTGGTAAAGAGAATATTGTGAAGCCGGCGGCTGGGGTGAAACCAAATCCCCGTCCCGGTCTGACTGCGATCCAGATAGGGAATCAGAACCAAAAGAATAATCCCAAGATTTGGGATAAATACACCCATCCAGAAGGGATCACCCCAGGAGACCAACTCCTGCACCCCTAGAAAATACCAGGGCGCCTTGGCCGGATTGGGTGTTATTGCCGGGTTGGCCACTTCTTCAAGTGGCGCGTCAAAAACCACCGACAACCCCATCATGACAATCGTCACCAGTATGAAAAGAACGATTTCGAGGAAGAGAAGATGGGGCCAGGTTGTTGTCATTTCCTCAGGTTCCTGGCTCACCTGCGGGGTCTTTCCCTCAACCAAATTCATTAACCCGTAAGACTTCAGATCCTCAATCGGCTCAGAACCTTTTTCATCCGGAACCATGGCCGTCTCAGACCTTGCCAGACCTCCGTCCTTTCTGATTCTCCAGAAATGGACCACAATAAGTATACCCGTAATAAAGGGCAGCAGCACCACATGCAGCACATAGGAACGGATAAGAGCGTTCTGACCCACTATCGTTCCACCTATAAAGAGATATCTCAGCTTTTCTCCGATAAACAACGTTGAACCGACGATCCTTGATACAATCGTAGTGGCCCAAAATGCCAATTGATCCCAAGGCAGGAGATAGCCTGTTAGACTTAATAAAAGCGTCAGGAGAAAGAGGATCACCCCTAGGACCCAGTTGAACTCCCTCGGCTCCCTGTATGCGGCCGTATAAAAAACCCGGCACATATGTAGAAACACCATCGCAACCATGCCATGGGCTGCCCACCGGTGCATATTTCGAATGATCATCCCGAAGCTTACGGCAAATTCAAGATCGTGCATATTATGATACGCCTGTTCAGTATGCGGGATGAAATAAAACATTAAAAGAATTCCGGTGATGGTCAAAATGATAAACAGATAAAATGATATCAGCCCCAATCCGAACGTCTTGGTGATTTTCAACGTATCTTTATAGATCTTGACCGGATGAATATGGAGAAAGACGTTTGAGATGATTACCTCTGATCGAAGTCTTGCATTAACCGGCCACATGTGCCGAAATATCGATTTCCAGATCCGAGAAGATATCTCATTAATCATTGTAATCATATATACGGTCCTTTCAGTTCTTCAGCTATGCAATCAGCCCTTCCGAGAATGAAACAATGCGGCGTTCATCTACAGATAGTCTGCCGCTTGCCGTCCGGGTGACCAGGTACCAGGGAAGCGGTCTGGGCGCCGGGCCTGCAATCACAACCCCTTTTTCATCAAACATGCTTCCATGACAGGGGCATTCAAACCGCCTCCTTTGCTCTGCCCAATTGGGCGTACAGCCAAGGTGCGTACAGACGGCCGATAAGGCCTTATAACTCTCACCGTAATGAACCAAAAAAATCTTTTTGTCCGGCAGAAAGGTCACGCCTTCCGGGTAGTCTTGCGGCCTTCCAATCTTGTATGATTTCGCGGGTTCATAAAGAATATTGGGAAACATAAAACGTGCAGAACCCACCGCGGCGCCGGCCATTGTGCCGATAGCTGCTGTCCAGCCCAGATACTGCAGAAAGCTGCGTCGTGAGTAATGGCTATTTTTCTTTTGCATTTAACCTCCTCAAAATCTCCTGGATGATAAATCGGGTTACCGAGAACCATCCGACGATATCTTTGACCAAAGGTAAGGGTTTATTTTGTAAGTATCTCCTCTTCTGAAAAACGTTCCATAAAAATCGCTCCGGTTGGGCAACGTTTGACGCAAAGGCCGCATCTTGTACATCTCTCTTCGTCCTTGATAATCGCAGAACCGACAGGCTGAACCGTTCCGTAACGCTCGTGGATGACCCTTTTGAGCTTTTCATCTGCATGAATCTGCTGAATATCGATGAGCCGAAAACAGGACTCCGGGCAGATATCGGCACACCCCCCGCAGAGTATACATTTGGTACTGCTGAAAATCGTATTGATGTTACATTTATAGCAACGCAGGCTCTCTTTCAGGGCTTGCTCTTCACTATAGGGCGTCTCAACCTCACCGATCCCCGTCCGTCTACCGATGTTCATCACCGGCGGTTTTTGACGGGGAGTTAAATCAAAATCATCCGTCATTTGATGATCAATCTTTGTAGATGTCCAATGGGTTCGGATCCGAATTTCTTTTTGAAGGTACGCGTCTATTGACTTGGCCGCCTTCTGTCCGTCTGCCACAGCATCGATAATGATCCGGGGGCCAAAGGCCACATCCCCGCCCGCATAAACACCGGGAGCGGTGGTCGCCAGAGTTTGTGGGTCAACCCGGAGCAGACCGAAGGGTGTAACTTCAATTTCATCATCTTCACTTATCCATGAAAAGTCTGATATTTGGCCTATGGACAGGATGATGGTATCTGTTTCAATTACCTGTTCAGATTCTTCATAAAAGGAGGGATTGAATTTTCCTGTCTCATCAAAGACCGATCGGACATTGCGGGTTTCAAGTCCGGTGACTATTCCTTCTTTCCCGAGTATACTTTTTGGTCCTTTTGAACAGACTAAATTCACCCCTTCATTGATCGCTTCTTCGACCTCCCACTCCCAGGCAGGCATCTGGTCTCGCGACTCTAACATCACCATGGTTACATCATGCGCCCCCATGCGTAGTGCCGTGCGAGCCATATCCAGAGCCGCTTCAATATCCTCCCTTGTTTCAGAAATCCCACCGTATCGCACGCCTCTGCTTTCATCCCCTATTCTTCTTACGGTCCGGGCAACATCAACTGCCACATTTCCACCACCAATCACGATCACTTTCTCGCCAAGTTCCACCCTGTACCCAAGATTTGCGTTGAGAAGAAAATCAAGCCCGCTGATAACACCATCCAGTTCAACCCCCGGAATGCTCAGTTCACGGGTCATATGGGCACCAATGGCTATAAAAACAGCATGAAATCCTTCATCCCGGAGATCGGAGAGTTTGAAATCGCGGCCTAATTTTGAGTTGTGCCGAATATTGACGTCCATGGAGAGGATCGCTTCAATTTCCCGCTTGATCAGGTCCCTCGGAAGCCTGTACTCGGGTATCCCCAGGGTCAACATCCCCCCTGCAACCCTCTGGCTCTCAAAAACTGTACACGCGTGACCCAGCCTGGCCAGATCATGGGCACATGAAAGACCAGCCGGCCCCGAACCGATAATAGCGACTCTTTTTCCCGTCTTTTCAGGGTCGAGGCTTCCGGGAGCTGTTGAGTACTTTAGGGTATCGCCCAGGGCAAGAATCGATCGGGCTTCTACCCCAAACCGTTCAGTAACAAAACGTTTTAAAGCCCGGATTGATATCGGGTCTTTTTCAACGACCCCTTTCCTGCAAACTTCTTCACAAGAATGTGCACATACCCTTCCGCAGATGGTTGCAAAGGGATTGGGGCCCCTTGCAATGGCGTAAGCTTTCTCATAGTCGCCATTATTAATTGCCTGGACATAAACGCCGGCCTTGGTGTTTACCGGGCATCCTCGATTGCAGTTAAAATTCTCACGGAGATAGTCCAAATCAACCGGACGAACTTTAAATTGCTTCATTCCAGTCCCTTTTCAGCCTTTAAGAAGTTCTACAATGGATATACCAATGACGAGAATAAAGACCCCCAGAGGAATTCCAACGAAAGAAACAATAATAATTTCTTTGACAACGCTGTATTCTTCTTGCTTGTTCATAAGATTAACCTAATTTTTTGTTGTTTTTATGAGGCCGAAGCTAAGAAGATTATAGCAACTACTGTGCCAGGACGGTTGAGATAGGACGATAGATATTTTAACTATCTGTTCTTTCGGGGTTTTTCCAGAAAAAGGGTGGGGAGGTTGATTTTTTCAAAATGAGTCTTTTTCCCATTTTTGGGAAAATAAAAGGAATTTTAAGTCCTATTTCTGGGAAATATCCGGTGAATGATCGATTCCCAATTCCTCCATTTTTCGGTAGAGGGAGGACTTGCTGAGGCCGAGGATAGAGGCGGCCATTTTTTTATCAAAGGAGACGTCTTCGAGCGCAGAGAGGATGGAAATTTTTTCAAACTCTTTTACACTCTGTTTTAAACCCCCACGTCCGATCAGCTCTGAAATTTTTCTTGTCTCCTGAAGTTCCATCGGCAGATCCTGAAGCCCAATCATCTCCCTGTCACAAAATATCATGGCCCGCTCAATCACGTTCTTTAACTCGCGGACGTTTCCTTTCCAGTTGTTACTTAAAAGAACCTTCATGGTCAGATTATTCACACCCCGTATGTTCTTTCCCAATTCTCGATTGTATAGGCTTATAAAAAAGCGCACCAACGGGGGTATATCTTCTTTCCTCTCCCGCAAAGGAGGAATATGGATTCGAATGACGTTCAGCCGGTAGAAGAGATCTTCTCGAAATTTTTCTTGCTCTATCATCTGTTTGAGATCCCTGTTGCTGGCAGTAATTACGCGGGCGTTCAGCCTTTGTGTCTTTACCGATCCTAAAGGCGTGAATTCCCTATTATCGATCACCCGCAAAAGCTTAACCTGGGCCTCTAAAGGCATTTCAGATATCTCATCCAAAAAAAGGGTGCCGTCTCCAACGATATCCAAGTATCCCTTCTTGTTACTCATTGCACCGGTGAAAGCACCTTGTACGTGGCCGAACAGCTCGCTCTCCCAGAGGGTTGTAGGTATCGTACCGCAGTTAATCGAAATAAATTTTGCTTCCTTCATCGGGCCGTTGAAATGGATGGCACGGGCAACCATTTCCTTGCCGGTGCCGCTTTCTCCCGTAATCAGGATATGGCTAGTGGGTGCGGAAACTTTACGGACCATATCAAAAACATTTTGCATGGATTGGCTTTTTGCAATGATGTTGTGAAAATCACAGTGATTCCTCATTTCCTGACGTAAGTTCTGATTTTCGCGTTTGATTTTGAGGTACTGGTTTATCCGCAAGATCTTGGCGATGACGTCTTCCTCAATAAAGGGTTTTAAGATATAATCGAAAGCACCATACCGCAGTGCATCCACGGCGGTTTCAACAGAGGCATATGCCGTGATCATGAGGACAATTGTTTCCGGAGAAATATCCCGTATCTTTTTCAGAAGGTCGATACCGTCCATCCCCGGCATTTTGATGTCACATATGGCAATATGTATATTCTCCTGTTCTATCAGGGATAGCGCCTCTTCTCCGTTTGATGCGGAAAGCACTTCATATCCAGCTTCTCTGATGGCATCAGATAAAAGATCTTGAATCGCCCTTTCATCGTCCACAACTAGTATTCTGGCTTTCATTCCCTCCTCCCTTTAGAGTTCGACAAAGGAATTTTCACGGTAAATACCGAACCTCCTCCTTTTCGGTTGGAAGCCATAATCATCCCACCCATTTTTT
Organism: Desulfobacterales bacterium; assembly: GCA_011049715.1. Lineage (GTDB taxonomy): Bacteria > Desulfobacterota > Desulfobacteria > Desulfobacterales > UBA2156 > UBA2156. The sequence goes on along the minus strand of DRHF01000124.1, from coordinate 6,963 downwards.
GCACGATCCCATAGCTAACGGAAAGCCCCAAACCCATGCCCTCTCCTACTTCCTTGGTGGTAAAAAAAGGTTCAAATATGCGTGAAAGCAGGTGTTCTTTGATTCCGGGTCCTGTGTCCTCAAACTGAATGATAACTGAATTATTTTTCAGTTTGCTAGTAATCGTGACTTTACCCTCCCCATTTATTGAATCAGCCGCGTTGAAGATAATGTTCAGAAAAACCTGGAGCAGTTTTTCACCATCCAGTTTTAAAGCCGGAATCTCATTGTCCAGAGATGTTATCACCCGAATTTTTTTTAGGCGTTCATCATATTTTGATATTCCCAAGGCAGCCTCTATTACCTGATTGCTATGTGTCAAACTTTTTCTATACGTGGCAGGTTTTGAAAAGTCTGTCATTTCTCGAAGTATCCTGGATATCCGGTCTACCTGCTCCTTCATTACTTTTATCCTATTTTCCGAGTACTCGTTTGGAGACTCCTTGTCCAGAGTTCGGACAAGGGAAGATAGTGCAGAAAGAGGGTTACCGATCTCATGCGCCACACCCGCCGCCATCTGGCCCAAAGCAGCCATCTTTTCCTGATGGGCTATGTGCGCCTGTGCTTCTTTGAGTTTGCGTGTTTGTTTCTGTGCAATCTCTTCCAGGTTTTCGCTATAGGTCTTCAGCTCATCCTCCAATTTTCTCTGTTGAGTGATGTCCATGATATACTCGACAAATCCGACTGTATTTTTTTCGGTATCCTCGACCGGATAGGCGTGAATCGAGAGTACATGGCGTTCTCCATTTTTCAGAATAACCTCCTTTTCCAAATCACTGGCGTGCCCGGTCTTCATCGCCAAGTTGCCGGGGCAGGTTTCGCACGCATCCTTTTCCTGCCAAAGTTGTTCAAAACATCTAAGCCCTTCCTCAAAAATGGACCCTGTAATATCTTTCAGAAGCTTCTTATATGCAATGTTTGCGTATATTATCACATATTCATTGGATATGTATGCAATACCGGATGTGATCACGTTAAATATGGAGGCCATGGTGTTGCCGGCCTTGATCAATTCGTTCTCCTTTTCAGCAAGGGCTCGGCTCATCCGGTTAAAAGATTCGCCAAGCTCCTCGACTTCATCTCCGATATCGATCTGAACATGTTGGGTCAGATCCCCCTTGGCCATTCGCCTCGTTGTTTGAATCAGCTTTTTCAACGAACCCCTCATCCGGCGCTCCAAAAAAAATGTGAGAAGAGATCCGGTCAGTATCGTCATGATGATAAAGGTGACCCACAAGTATGTCGCTCTTGCCAAACGCCGGTTGGTCTCCACTGTGTTTATCCCTAGGTAGATCTGCCCCACATCTTTGCCCTTATGCATAATTGGAAAACTGATATAAAAGACATGCCCGGATTTATGGAGAAGGCCCTCTGGCTGACCTATTTCCTGAATAATCGGGCTTCCCTTCTTCAAAAGCGCCGTACGACCCCGCTGCAAACCGCCTTCTGCCAGCACATCTCCTTCCCTTCCTACGAACCGAATATATTCAATATCTTTGTTCCCGGGGACATGCTTGACAAATCCCTGAAGAAACGTTTTATCTTTTTGCAAGATAGATTCTGAAATAGCCGATGAGATCAAACTTGCCTTGGCCCGAGCAACATCTATCATTTCCTCTTCAGCAATACGGTGTTGATTTATAACGGTGAAGTAAAGAAAAGATGATGTCAGTAGGGCATAGATCAGAAAAATGGAGGCGATCGCCTTTTGGCGAAGCGTGATCCTGTGCTTTTTATGGATGTTTTCCATCTATAAACCTTTCGATACTTCTGTTTATTTTATCATTTCTTCCGATACATCGTCAATAAGTCACTAACAACATTATCGATATATTCTTCGCATTGATAGATATCAGAATCTGTGCTATTGGAAAAACGAATTGTCGGTACGAACACGTGCGGAGAGCAAACAGGAATGTATAATCATTTTTTTGGGTTCACCGAAAGACCATTCAAACTGGTACCGAACCCGGCCTATCTCTATTTGAGCCAAAGCCATGAAGAGGCCCTGGCCCATCTGACCTATGGCCTTTCACAGGGTGACGGCTTTGTCATTATCACCGGCGAGGTCGGAACCGGTAAAACGACCCTGTGTCGCGCCTTTTTGGACAAACTCGACGACAACACCGAAGCGGCTTATATTTTCAACCCCAAACTGAACGCCGTCCAGTTGCTGGCGGCCATTAACGCTGAATTTCGAATCCATTCCGATGCCAAAAACATTAAAGACCTCATCGACACATTAAATACCTATCTGCTGGGACAAAAAGCCAAGGGGAAAACGGTTATCGTGCTCATCGATGAGGCGCAAAACCTCTCGCAAGATGTCTTAGAGCAGCTCAGGCTGCTTTCCAATCTGGAAACCACCCGAGATAAGCTTTTACAAATAATCCTGGTCGGACAGCCCGAACTGGGCGATTTGCTGGATTCCTACGACATGCGCCAGTTGCGCCAGCGTATGACATTAAATTGTCATCTGCGGCCGTTGACCTATCAGGAAACAAAAGCATACATTCACCATCGCCTTCACATCGCTTCAGAAAAACCTGCAATCCAATTTGATCGTGCGGTTCTGAAGGCGGTTTACAAATATTCCGGCGGTATACCCCGTTTGATCAACATCGCCTGCGATCGATCCCTGCTGAGCGCCTACGGGAAGAATCAGCCCAACGTTACAGGGCGCATCGCCAGGCACGCTATCCGGGAATTGTCCGGATCAAAATCGTTCCAAAAAGGCCGATTCAAAACTGGGTTTAGAACCGCTCCTGTCTTTCTATCAGCCCTTTTAGTCCTGTTGATATTGATCCTTTACCGCCCTTCCATACTTAACCATTATGCCTCATTCAATTCTCCCGGAAACCGGTCCGGCAAAATCAAGTTGTCGGTGCCGGCCGTGACACCATCGCCGGCGCCCAAGGCCTCTCAGCCGATCCCTGCGGCACCACAGCCGGATGCACTTCCGGATAAAGGGCAAAAACCAAAGCAGACGGCCCACGACCCAGTCAAAAAACCCGACTACACCCAAGCCGCAACAATTCCGGAACCGTCGCCGGTTCCCCGTGTGGTAAAAGATCTACCACCTGACTTTGAGGGTACCGATTCCCACATCTTAAGATCCCAGGCCCTCAAGGCTGCCATGGATTTATGGTATCCGGGAGCTGAAATTCATTCGGCACTGAATACCATGGATGACGACCACACTTTTTTTCGCCTGGCCTCCGCCCAAAACGGTCTCCTGAGCCATCCCATCACATGTGACTTAAATCTGATAACAAAACTAAACCTTCCGGCGATTCTGGCCATGCACCCACCGGATGGCACCGCCATGGGATACGTTGCGCTTTTAACGATTGCCGGTCGACAAATCACCCTGCAAAAAGGCACAACACGAATCATCTTAGACCCAGCGACATTGGCGACTTTTTGCACCGGAGCGGCTTATGTGATCTGGAAAAATTTTGTCGATATCAAAGGAACCGTCCCGCTAAACTCGCCCCGGGATTCCGTTCTCAAACTCAAGCTGCACCTGCGGGATATCGGGTTTAAAGACATCGATATCCGCCCCGTGTATGATGCCGCCACCCGCCGGGCGATCAAAGCCGTACAAACCAGACACGGTCTTCAGGCCGACGGCATCGTTGGATCCTTAACCAAAATCGCGCTTTACAACGAAAAAAAAGCGCTGCTTATACCCCACATTACCGGTATGCAAGAGGGAAAAGATTCGTAAAAACCAAAAGGGATAGCAATTGAGCTCCATATTAGAAGCCCTCAAAAAACTGGAAGCCGAGTCACCGGATTCGCACAGCGCCGGTCTGTGGCGATGGTCGGCAGGGTCAGCCACGGCCGCCTATCCGCGCATCAGAAACATCCGCCGCATAAACCCAAAGGTTTTGATCCTTTCGAGTATCGCCCTGCTGTTGATATTGATCGCCATATTCGGCCTGACATGGTTTCGGCGCCCACGACCGATACCGATTTCTTCATCCGGACCAGTTGATCCAACACCGGCACGGAAAGATACCACATCGTCAAATCAAACCACCCAAAAAAATGCTGCGCCATTGATTCAAGTCTCGCCTTCAAGCGACGCTCCGTCCACGGTGCCTCTTTTAAAAATCGTACCACCACCCGCCGCCCCGCCAACCATTGCCCTTGGAACCCCGCCGCCGATGCCGCAAAAGGCCGCCGCAAAACCACCTGTTCCCGAACCCGTCCGGCGGCCCCGGACCGACGAACCGAAAACCCCCATGGCCCCTTCGTCAAAAGCACAAACTGCACCACCCGCGGCGCCCGCAATCGCCGCCAAACCCTATCATGGAGATCCGTCGATAAAGGTGCAAGCCATTGCCTGGTCTGACAACCCGGCCCAACGCCTGGCCGTCATCAATGATACCGTTGCGCGGGAGGGTCAATTTATCGGCGATATATTAGTGGTAGGTATCCAGCCGGAAAAAATTATCATTCGGAAAGGAGGGGTAATGTGGGAACTAATATTTCGACATCAATAAGCTTTTTCCATATCCCACAAAAATGATCGAGGTTTGAGCGAACCGATTAAGATTGCCCCGCAGTTTCATTCAAATTGAGAATGGCGGCGGCGTTTCCACCGAGAATCGCCACCACTTCCGCTTCGGTAAAAGCAATTCCCTTTGGCGCATTATTTGGCAAATTTTTTATCAGCTGGATCCAGTTTCGGGTGGGTTGAACCGTATTGAAGATGGGGTTATCCGTCCCAAACACCACCTTGGACACCCCGGCGTAATCGAGAATATCACGCAGCTCACGGCAAAACAGGCTATAATGTCCAAAGGCATAGGAATCCCACATGGCCAAATCGCCATAAAGATTTGGCTGGTGGGCAGCCAGTGCGGCCCAGGGTCTCCAATTAATCGCCCCCATATGGGCTGCAATCACTTTAAGCTCCGGAAAATCAACAGCCAGGTCAGCCAGAAGCGAGGGACTGGCAAATTTACATCGTGCCGGAGGCATTAAAGGTCCTGTGTGGGTTAAAAGAATGCCACCATTGTGGTTCAAAACGTCCAGGACCCTATAGGAATCCGGCCCGCTGGGATCATATCCGTGATCCGGATGATATTTCAGCCCTTTCACTCCAAATTCTTCAAAACATTTTTTCAGCATATCCGGCGCATTCGGTCTTCTCGGGTCGATACCGGCCAGGGCCATGACCCGATCAGGATATTTCTGAGCGATATGACCCATTTTCTTATTAATTTTTTGAATAACCTCCTGGGTAAGTCCCTCAGTATCTGAATTGTCAACCGAGCAGATCACGGTCAGGTCAATTCCAGCCGCATCCATGGAGGAGATAAGCCGTTCACCGGTTGGATCCGGCCATGTTTCCAGTGCCTTTTTAATGAGCTTCTCAGGGTCTATGTTAATTCCCATAATTTGGGCCGCCCGGAGGGCATGTTTGGCTGTTTGGACCACCCGCTTCTCATTAATTATGGGCATTATGTGATAGTGAACATCTATGATCATTATGCTCTCCTTTCATAGAACATGTGTCTATAAAATTCTCCAAATCACAGCCGAAAAACAAAAAAAGAAGGGCCCCGGGAGACCGATCAGTAATCGATCCCTTTCTGTGGCTCGATATCCTGTCGATAGGCGTGTTTGATCTCCTTCATTTCGGTGACGGTATGCGCCCTTTTGATTACTTCCGGGTGGGCATCCCGGCCGGTCAGGACAAGATGCAGCAGTGGCGGTTTTTTATCTATCAACGCAAGCACCTGGGGAAGATCGACAAGTTTCAATTTGAGCGAATTGTTAATCTCATCACAGATGATAATATCATAATCCTCAGAGAGCATCTTTCCTTCCACCAGGTTTAACGCTTCTTGAGCATTGGCCCGGTGTTCTTCATACGGGTACGGATTCCCCTGGATGCCACAGAATCCCTTCCCAGTTTGATGAAACTCGATATTGGGTGCGAGTTTCTTTATGCCATCGATCTCGCCGGCATACATATCGCCTTTCATAAACTGAATGATGGAGACCTTCATATTATAGCCCGCGGCACGGACGGCGATTCCCATGGCGGTGGTGGTTTTCCCTTTTCCATGTCCCGTGATAACAACGATAAGCCCGACTTTCTTTTTTGGTTCCAGATATTGGAGTTCAATCTCATTCATTTTGCGTTAAACCTTTTTAAAGGTGGTCTAGAAAAAATCAAAGGTACGAAGCTTGAGTTAAGTAAACATATGGCGTCATTCATTACAACAATTGGGGATTTGGTCAAGTCTATTTCATTGCAAAGACGTATTTTCAACCGGAATGCCATTCAAATTTTAGTTTTAGCGACTTCCTTGAACCGAAACAATCTCAGCTTCCACCACCAGCATTTTCTGCCATTTTTTCTGATGATAACGAAAGAACGAGACGATAAACAGGGCGCCAACAAAAAATAGAACGCACAACCACGCGTAGTAGATTCCCATATGGAAAATCTCGATGCCGATATAAATCGGAAATATCATTGCAAACAAAGAAACAATAGCGACGTTCCACATGATAAAATTTGTATCTCCGGCTCCCTTGAGCACCCCCGAAAAGGACATGTAAAGCGCATCCATGAAAACATACACTGCAACAATCTGTAAGAGATTGCGGCCGGTGTCCATCACGGAACCGTAATCACCCATCGTACCACCGGAGGAGATGAAAAGTGAAAGCACCTGATCCGGCGCAAAAACAAAGAGAAAATCGATCGCAAAAGTGTAGGCCATAAGAATATGAATGGCGCTCCATGTGGCATCTCGGGCCTCTTCGGGTTTTCCACGCCCCAAAGCCTGTCCCACCAGGGTGCTGATGCCATAGGAAAATCCCATTGCCGGCATGAAAGCCAGTGAATTAACGGAGAGAACGATATTACTGATGGCCAGTTCGTTTTTCCCGATCCGC
>DRHF01000123.1 GCA_011049715.1 Desulfobacterales bacterium | reverse complement strand
TCTCTCTGTCAACCGGTAGATATAATGTAAAGCGGGTTCCAAGCCCCGGCCGGGACAGCACGCCAATAATTCCGTTGTGCTCCTGGATCAGGCCGTATGATACCGATAGGCCCAATCCCGTACCGCCGGCTTCACGCCGGGTGGTAAAAAACGGCTCGAAGATCCGCTCCATCACCCCTTGTTCCATACCGATGCCGTTGTCCTCGACTTCGATCAAAACCGATCCGAGCCTTTCAATGTGTCGTGTGGTAACAGAAAGTCTACCTTTATCCTTTTCAGGAATGGCATGGACAGCGTTCATAATCAGGTTTGCCATTACTTGTTCCAGTTTCTGAAAGTGTCCCTGAATTTTCGGCAAATTGGGGGATAGGTCCATTTCTATTGTGCCTATGGATTTCCTTACCTGTGCGCCGATAACAGCCATTGTTTTTTCAATCATCTCATTCACCTGGACAGGTTTGAACTGCCCGCTTTCATCCAAGCGTGCAAAATCTTTCAAATTGGAAACAATTTTGTTAATTCGATCTGAACCGGTTTTGATGTCCTGTATTAATTCCCGCATGTCCCCACACAGTTCTTCAATATGTAAACCGGACATTCGCTGTTCCGGGTGGTTAGCGGCATATTCGGAAACAAGCGGTTCAAACATCTGCCATGTTTCTTCCAAAAGAGGTATGTTATAGGTGATAAAGCTGTTCGGGTTGTTTATTTCATGGGCCACACCGGCCACAACCTCTCCCAACGAAACAAGTTTGTCAGCACGAATGACCTGCTGGAGACGATACTCGGATTCCTGCCGAAGTTTTTGTTCCTCGGTTATATCACGATCAATGCCCCGGTATCCGCAAAGTCGTCCGGTCGATTCATAAAACGGTACACCGCTGCTTTCCAAGGTGACCAATCGGCCATCTTTGTGTATATTCACTATCTCTAATTTTGAGAAGGGTTCTTGGGAATCAAAGATGGCCTTGAACTCGGACTTGATACGCTTTGCTTCATCCGGGGGCATAAAATCGAACTGTGTTTTGCCGATGACCTCTTTAGGGTCGTATCCTAACAAGTCTTTGACCTTGGGACTGATATACGTATAAATGCCATCGATGTCCACCTCCCAGATCCAGTCACTGGTGCTTTCGGTTAACGCCTGAAACCGTTCCCTACTTTTGCGCATTTTGCCTTCCATTTGCTTTCGCACGTCGATTTCCTGCTTTAATTGCTCATTTGTCGTTACCAGTTCAGCTGTGCGCTCTTTCACCCGTAGTTCAAGAACATCTCGGGCCTTTCGCAGCTCCTCCTCTGCTCGCCTGCGTTTGGCAAAATCCTGAGCAGCTCTGGCTAAAACAACAATAACCGCTCCCAAAAGACTAACTGTCAAGATCGATAACACCGCCCAAGAACTAATCAATAATTGATCGAGTCTTTCTTTTTTTTCTGTAAAATCATAGTAGATTTCAAAAACACCGATAACCGCATTATTCTTAATTATCGGCACGTATGTCTCAACCACATCTATTGTCACTTGAGAGCCTTCAAGAGATTTTGTATCCTTTTGCACGACATGTGAGATTATTCCTGTTTCTAGAATTTCCTTAAAATATATTTCTTTGTTTATAGTGCCAATATCTTTCGGGTCGGAAGAATACAGGGTCTCGCCTGATTTTGAGAATATTTGTAATTTCATCAAATCAAATTCTTTTAAAAGCTCCTGGAGCTGATGCAAAATGTCAATTGATATGGAATCACCCTTTAACTCAACCTGATCCGGAAGGAGGTGCGTCATAAGACCTGCTATCTTGCCGACTTCCTCTTCCGTGCTCTTTATTATCATCCGGGTAAAGGAGGGGTATATCAATAAAGTATCGAAAATCAGCAGCGTTGTGGCGGTTATTAATGATACAATCAGGATATTTCTTAAAAATTTAACCTTCAATATCTCAATGAAATTTGCATTAAACATTATAAGCTCTCTCTACTTTAGACCTGCATAGACCGACCACAGACCTAATTGTTAACCATAGCAACTGAAAAGAGGCAAGACAATCTAGAAAAAATTAGTATGGATTACCAAAATCATGGCTGAAGGTCAACTTTTTAAATCAGAATTAATCCACCGGCTTTGCCGGTGAGAATTGAAAAGGCTCTGCCGTTTAAGGCGTAAATTTGATAGACGGTCCTCCATTGGAGAAGGCCCCGAGGGGCAAGGAGGACCGTCATGAAGGATTGGAAAAGCCAAGCACATGTTAAGATGGGAATGCAAGTATCATGTTGTCATCTTCCCGAAATATCGCAAAAAGATTCTTTACGGCAAAGTTAAGCGGGGGATAGGGGAGATACTTCGGGATTTATGTCGTCAGAAAGGGTTACAATTGGAAGAAGGCAAGGCAATGCCGGAACATATTCATATTAAACTTTTTAAATGTCACCTCCTTTCGATAGAATATTTTCGATTGCTTAATGGATTAACAGCAAAACTGACCGTCTTTTTCAGACCCCTATCATTCAGGGAAGAGGGATAAGAACTTGCTTTCTGGAAGATAGTGGAAGGTAGTGTATGACGGAAAAGTAGTTGTTAGTCAAGATAAAAACACCACTACATATTGTATAGTCGAAATGGGATTTGGACTGCAGTCAAAAGCGGCTGCCGATCAAACTTATAAGTGCATTGGGTCAAACCTTGATCATTGATTAATTTGCCTAAAACTCCTTTTCTTTCATTGATTTATCTAGTACCGCTCATGTAAAATCATTCTTTTAAGGAGTTGGACTGATGGAATTGAACCCATGGAAAAGGACAGGGGGTTTAAATCGAGTCACCATTGACTTTTCGCCGTGAGCCCTATGACATAATCGACAATTGGTTGCTTTGACAGACACGGGCTTAGATCCTTTTTGAACCGCCCTGAGACGAGAAAAACGCTTTTCACGGTGAATGGAATTATACTATTTGGCCATCATAAAGCCGATGAGTTATATATTTCCAGTTCCTAACTATTGTTTAGTCTTCATTTTCATCAACGAATGCCACACATAATCAGCTAAACATGCCAAATCATATTCACTAAACATGGGACTCCAGGGCGGCATATACCGGGATTTATTTGCCGCCGCCCCCCCCCCTGGCAATCACCTTTTTAACCTCGGCATAGGAGGCCTGGGTGGCGGCTGATACGTCGGTGAAATTAAAGGGTTGAACACCGAATTGACTTTTCAGATTATATGCGTTTAAACCTTGTCCATCTCCTGACTCGCCATGACAAACAGTGCAGTAGAATGAATAGAGGTCTTTGCCTCTGGTCTTCTCAGCGTCTAATCCAGGTTCAAATCGATTCAGCACCGTTAATGAATAAAACGTACCTTTGGGATTCCCGTTGGGGGAAATCGTTGCTTCATCCGAAAAACCGCAGCCGATGATTATCAAAAATGTGAAAAAGAGCAGGATTTTTCCTGAAATCCTCATTCTTTCTTGAAGTCCGAACATTTTCCTTTTCCTATTCCCCTTTTCATTTTACCTAATCCGGTGTCTTGATTGTCATCAAATAGGCGGTTAACGCCCAGGCTTCCTGATCCGCAAGGTCGTAGTTGGGTTCTAATACTTCAGGCATCATCGCCCGGGAATTTTTCAGCCATTTAAAAATCCAACCCGCCTTGAGTTTTTCCCCGACAAAGGCACCCTCTGTAAAGCTTGGGCCGACATACCCTCCTGCTTCGCCCATTTGATGACAAGCCAGACATCCTTTATTTTCAAATAAAATTTTTCCCCGCTTGGCCATTTCACCGGTTAATTTACCATCAAAATCTTTCTTGATTTCCGGATCCACCATCTCGCGCATAAAGCCCCGGGTAAGGATTCCAGCCTCTTCATCCGTCATATTGAAAACAGGCATTCGAATCGTCAGCATCGGACGCTGGGTATAGGGTTCCTTAAGGTAATTAAACAGCCATTCCCGATTCACGCGGCTCCCCAACACGGTCAAGTCATAGGTGATGTTATACCCTCGGCCCTTAAAGGAATGACAGGAAAAACAGCGAAATTTATCTACCAGCCGTCCAAACTCACCCTCCGGCTCATAGGGGTCACTTTCGACCGTAGCGTATCGATAACGCTTTGTGGTCACCGTGTTCGAGTTGAAACTCAAAAGCGCAAGTACGATATCGCTGATTTCCTCATTTGAAAGTTCATATTTCGGCATCTTCAGAGGATGAGTGGGTGTCGCATAAATCTGGGGGTTGCGGATTTTTTCAAAGACGTAATCCGGAAGCGTTTTGGACACGTTACTGTCTCCAAAATAGATGTCGCTGATGGCTTTATCCCCCATCAAGGTAATTTCGGGGCCTAATTGTTTTCTCCACCAGCCGTCCTCCTCCAGCAAGCCGTGGCAGTTGGCACATCGCAGTTCTTTATAGACCCGTCGTCCGATTTCGGATCGCTCTTCCGGACTTTTCCAGAAACGCGGCAGCTTTAGGGTTTCCTCCTTTTTCATGATTTCGAAATTTATATACTTACCGTGGACTTTCGACCATTCTAAAAGATGGGCGGCCAGATCGCTGATCTGCCCAAGGCTGAAGTTATACTGGGGCATCGTGGTTTTCGGCTGAAAACCGTGTGGATTGGCGAGCATTTGGATCAGCCATTTTTCATTGATTTTATTCCCGATCTTTCCTAGATCCGGGGCTTCATTGCCTCCTTTTCCGTTAAACGGATGGCAACCGCTGCAAAACGACAGCCGAAACGTACCGACACCCCTTTCCACGTCCCCCTCGGGATAGGTAAATTCTGAATTGATTCGAGGGTCTTTAAAACCCATCAGGTACCCCACCAAAGCATCCACATACTTTTCATCAATCTCATAGCGGGGCATAATGGCGTTTGGCAGGTAGCCTTTCGGGTTCTTCAGCCAAGCCCGCAGCCATTTTTCGCTCACCTTGCTTGCAATGCCCTTTAACGACGGGGCCGGTTTGAAATCGTCGGTTTCTGGCAAATTCGGAGTAAAATGGCAGTTGATGCACTGATATTTCTTCAGAAGCGATTTGCCTCGAGTCAGTTTTTGAGCGCCTATTAAAGAAACTTCCCCATGGCATTTCCCGCAGGATGTCTGAACTAAATCCCCTTTCATAAAAGACCCGGTTTTGGCTTTTTCACGGCTTAGTACCTCACCCTTTCCGCCGTGGCAAATCGTGCACCCGAAATGCTCCGATGGATGTTGCCGGAGGTAATTTGACGGATGAGGTTTCAGAGGATTTTCTTCTCCAAACATGCTCAAGTCATCCATAGGGATGTGGCAGGTGGTGCAGCGATCTTGGACCCCCAGTTTGGGAACCTCAAGGACGCTTATCCCTAATGATTGCTTTTCTATATTCTTGCCTGTTAATTCAGATACCCTTTTTACATACGTTTGCTGATAATCTTTCCAGGTCTTTTCTGAACTGCACGCAAGAATGTATATCCCTGAAAAAAGCAGCAGTCCCAGAACGGTTAGCTTTGACAAGGTCTCAATTTGAAATCGCTTATTTTTCATATTTTATTCTTGAACTGACGAGGAAAAAAAATAAATCCGTCATTTCTTTTTCGTTGAATCTCGGCATTGGCAGGCCCATTTTTTCCATTAACATCCGCATTCGTTCATTGTGATTCCACATGGACGTAGTGATTTTAATGTAATTATCTACCCCGTCGGTTTTGGCTAAATCTATTGCAAAATTGCCCCCGTATCCCCGGACGGCATGACATTTTACACACCTCTTTTTTATAAAGAGCTGCTGGCCGGCTATAAAATCGCCGCTTTGCCTGGTGTATTTTAAATAATAAAGATAGGCGACCAAATCCGCCAGTTCGTTATCATCGAATAAAGGCCGGTCTATCCCTTTTTTTTCCATTTCTTCCCACACCCGAGGTCCGTGCTTCCACAACAATGTTGCAATTTGGGTGACGCTGATTTGCAATTGGGTTCGGGTGATATCCGGTCCCAGAGCCTCGCCTTTGTTGCCGATACGATGACATTTAAAACAATTTTTCTCTTCAAACAACCGTTCACCCACCGTTGGTCTGCCGGGGGTAAGATATGAGAAGGCATCGGTTTTGTATTCGCTGATTTCTCTTAAATAGGCAAAAAGATCTATGATTTCAGAGCCGATAAACTCGGGTCGCTGGATACCCATATCGGCCATTACAGCACTCATCCTGGCACCATAGCGCCACATCCTCTGTGCAAGGGAGAGCGGATTGGCATAACTTCTGATCTTGTCTAAGGATGGGCCAATTGCTTTGCCTTCTCCGCCGATTTTGTGGCATGCTAAACATTTCTTGTCCTTCAATACCTTTCGTCCCTTTTCCGGCGCTCCTTCTTCATCCAAATATCCGAGAAAATAGATAAAAGCGATAAAATCCGCCATTTCGCGTTCGGAAAAAACAGGCATTTTATGGTTCTTTTTCAGCAGACTGCTCATTTCCGGAGAGTGATTCCACATCCGGGCTAAAATACCGGGGGTTCCCAGGTTAACCAGCGTCTTCCCAAAATCTCTTCCCACCTTTCCGCCGCTGCCGAATATCGAATGACATTTTATACAGCCCTTCTTTACAAATACTTTTTGTCCCATCAGCGGATCGTTGGGCAGTTCAATCTCCTGAGCGGAAGAAAGCGCACTCATAAAAATCAGAATGCAACTCATGACCCCCAACAAACTTGTAATTCCTGCCGGCGGCAAGGCTAAATAATTTTTCATGAATTAACTTTACAATTAATCGGTGATTCGATTCCGTCTGAGACCCACAAACACATAGGTCAGTAGACTCGCCAAAGTCCAGAAAACCGGGATGGTTATCAGACTGATTACCACCGAAAAACCAAGATTGTCTTTCAATTCTATGGACAATAGAAGCAGTTTCAAAAGCCAGATGGTAATGCCGACAACTAAAACCCAAATTGAGGACAAATGCAGAATTTGAGCGATGAAAATAATCGTCAGAATTCGTTCTTTTCTTTTATTTGAGGACATTTCGATTTTGTTACCCGGTGAAAATTCAGTTTCAGGTCGTTTCCGGTTGATATGATTCGATCCTTTCGCTGACTTCTTTCACGCTTAGGGTTCTTCCTTCTCGTATCTCCCAAATGGAAATAATGGGGAAGAACTTTGAAAATAATATTAACCCCAAAGCGAACACGCTGACGGCTCCCGCAAACAGCATCCACTCGGTAAACGTGGGGATATAAATACCTACGGGTACATGCATTCTCGGATTGGCAAGGGAAGGTGTAATGATAATCAACCTTTCCAACCACATGCCGATGATAACCGCAACTGATGCGACAAGGATCCCAGGAATTTTTCGGGTCTTTTTAAAACTAAAGATACTGACGGGGATTACAAAATTACAGAGAACCATGGTCCAGAATAAAGGAGCATAAGGCCCGGATATTTTATAGAAAAATATTGTCATTTCATGGGGTTCGTGTCCGAAATAAGCCGTCAGATATTCTGAAAAAGTGAAATAAAACCAAAAAAGCGACATGATAAGCATCAGCCGCCCCAGGTATGTGAAATGGATATCTTTCAAATAAGGTTCCAACCCAAATACTTTCCGAAAAACCAACATGACGAGTATAAGTGCTGCGATACCGGAAAAAATGGCGCCAACCACAAAGTAGGGACCGAAAATCGTACTGCGCCACATCGGTTGTAAGGTCATTGAGAAAATATAGGAAATCACCGTGTGAACCGACACGGCGATTGGAATGACCATTATCATAAGGATGCCGATGGTGCGTTCCAGTACCTTCTGCTGTCTTTCCGTGCCCTGCCAACCCCAGGATAGTAAGTTGTACAACCATTGCGGCCGTGTTCCCCGGTCTCTAAGAATTGCCATGTCGGGGATCATGGGTACATAGAGATAAACAGTGCTGGCGGTGAAATAGGTGGTAATTGAAATGACATCCCAGAGCAGCGGGGACTGCGGGCGACCGAATAAAAACATGTTTAACACTCGATCCGGGCGACCCAGATCAATAAATGGATGAACCGCCCCTATGGCTAAAACAATGGCTGTGATAACCTCAGCCATGCGGGTAATCGGGCGCCTCCATTCCGCTTTGGAGAGTCGCAAAATTGCCGAGATCAAGGTGCCCGCATGGCTGATACCGATAAAAAAAACGAAATTTACTATGTAAAAGCCCCATGAAACGGTTTGGGTCATCCCGGTCACGCCGAGTCCGACATAAAATTGGCGAATATAAAAAAACAGGGCCAGGACGAAAACCCCAAGGCAGATCGCCACACTCACATAGAAACCTTTGCCTGTATGTTCGATGGGATGAAAAAGCAGAGCGTCCTCTTGGGTTCTTTCAGAAATGGTGTTTTTCCTCTGCTAAATAGTAAACCTTGGGTTCAGTGCCAAGATTATCATGTAAGGTAAAAGCGCGTTCACTTCTGGAAAGCCTGGCTACCTGAAAATCGGTCTCATGCAGATCCCCAAAATAGATCGCGTGGGTCGGGCAAGTCTCGGCACACGCCGGAATGACGTCTTCCTCTCTCAATAATCGGTCTTCGGCCCGGGCCTGATCCTTTCCTTTCTGAATTCGGTGTATACAAAATGTGCATTTCTCCACAACCCCGTGGGCCCTTACCGAGACATCGGGATTGTTCGCTTTCTCCATATCTGTCGGCCACCGGGGTTTATACCAGTTGAAATATTTGACGGTATAGGGACAGGCGGCCATGCAGTACCGGCATCCGATGCACCGGAGGTATATTTGGGCAACGATACCTTCTTCATTTCGATAGGTCGCTCTTACCGGACAAACCTTGACGCAGGGTGGTTTGTCACAGTGCATGCAAGGTCTCGGGAAATATTTTACCCGTGTTTGAGGAAACTCACCTTCTGTTTCAACCACCATATCCATCCATGAAATGGCCCGCCCCCGAGCCGCCTCTTCAGGACTGCACTGGGGTATGTTGTTCTCTAGTTTGCAGGCGGTGATGCAGGCGCCACACCCGGTACATTTATCCAAATCTATAACCATTCCCCACAAAGGCATTAACGTCTTCCCCTAATAATTAAATCGTTATTAAACCCCATATAGCTAAACCTTGACGGCCTCGTAATCCGCCGGAGGCGGATTACGAGGCCGTCTGTTATTGACTTTTCACGAGTCTGTCAAACCTTGGCTTTATAAATCCTGACCCGTGTCCCCGACGTTGCCGGAACACCGCTCAGCATATCAAAATCCTTCACCAGGAGCGTATAAGGATTGATGCCTCGATTTTTGCTGAATCGCCCAAGTGCTGTATGACCGAGACCCACAGGGACATTCACCATATCCGGTTGCACCCCGGAATAGATCCGCGCCCGAATCATCGCTTTCCCGGTCGGTGACTCTATCCACACCCAGTCTCCTTCCGAAACACCGATTCTCTCAGCTGTTTCCGGATCGATTTCCGCCCAGGAATCCCATCTGATATAATGTCGAAATCCAACCATTTCCATAAGCAGTGGACTGTTCGTGGGCGTTCCATCCCCTACAGTATTGATTTCATATGGAATCAGATGGTAGGGATATTTAAATTCATCCCCGGCAAACCGAGCAGGCTCATGATGGGGCAGATAGATCTCATCACCTCGAGCTGTAATTTTTAATTGTTCAAGCTGAACTTCACCCGTATTATGCTTTTCCAATTCTTCTTTTAATCCCTGCATATAAAATTCAAACTTTTTAGACGGTGTGTCAAAGGCATCTTTTAGAAATATCTGTTTTCGAATCGTATCCACCCATCCACCCTGTTGAATCAATTCCTGCCAGAAATCCTTAAAAGTTTCATATCGGTGAGCGACCCATCCTCTTTTGTTCAAATACTCCAGCCATGCCTCATTAGTTTCGCCCTGAATGCCTCCCCGTCGCGATTCAAATAATTTCCCGGCAGCCCACCGGATCACGGAAGAATAGTCCGGGAATGGTAACGACCGGGTTAGGGTTCCACCTAGAGCGTCAGAAAGCTTTAAGATACAATCGACCGCGGATTTTGTATTTCCGATGGGCTTGATGACGGGGCGTCCCACACCAAAATGGTTATAAGAGGTGTAGGGAACATCGAAATCCTCCTGCCAGCTTTCCAGATAATGGTTGTCCGGGAGAATAAGATGGGCGAATTCACTGCTTTCATCTAAAAACGAGCAGAAACTTACCACAAGGGGAATTTTGGACAGAGCAACTTTTACCTTTTCTGATTCGGTCAATTCAAAAACCGGGTTGGATTTATATAGCAGCAGGAGTTCTACGGGGTAGGGATTTTCTGATATAATCTGGCGTGCTAAATTTGAGGGAATGTCTTGTGCCAATGGAAAGGTTTCACTCCGGCTTTGGTCGACCCGTAGCTTTCCCAGACTCAGTCGGGCGCTTTCATCCAGTGCAGGTTCCGGCCATGCCTCGAACGGGAGCGGGCCGCGGTATGTGATACCACCAAGACGTCCCAAATTACCCATCAGGGCATTTAAAGCGTGAATCGCCATTTGTGCATAAAAACCATTGGGATGATAAGCTACACCTTTTCCAATGATAGCCACTCCCGGTTGATAGTCCACAAAGCGCCGTGCGGTAGAAAAAATATCTTTCATGGAGACCCAGGTAATACGCGAAACCGCTTCGGGGTAATATTTCGAGAGGACCAGTGTTTTAAACCCCATATGCTTATTTCCAGCCGTATCGACCCAATCCTCAAATCCAAAGGTGTGGTTTTTAATGAATTCCTGGTCGTACAAACCCTCTTGAACAATCACATAGGCAATGCCAAGGGCCAACAAGCCCTCGGTCCCCGGACTTATGGGAATCCATTTGTCGGATTTAGCAGCCGTAACCGACAGGCGAGTGTCGATTTGAATCAAGCTCCCACGGGGACGGGCGGGGTTTTGACCCGAAGAACGCATATGTGAAGCAAACCAAACCGGAGAACATTCCGCCCCGAACAAGTCTGCGCCAAAGCTCAAAACAGTCCGGGTGTTCTCTAAATCGAAGCCGGGTATATTTTCATAACCGTCCATAAAACGAAAGGCGCTTTTTCTGTTTCCCCACGCATCGGTACGAATGTAATTCGGGCTTCCATAAGCGGTTAAAAACTGCTTGAAAACCATGGTCGAAAGTCCACGGGAAGCGCCGTCTAGAAAAGTCAGATGGTGAGCACGTCCGGTCGCTTTCATAGCCGCCAGTTTATTTTGTATTATCTTCAATGCTTCATCCCAGCCGATCGGTTCCCACTGGTTGGAGCCTGGTGGACCGGTCCGCCGCATCGGTTCTTTAATTCGATCGGGATTGTAAAGCAGCTGCAATCCCGAATGCCCCGCAGGACAAAGCCCCCCCCGATTGACGGGATAGTTGGGGTTGCCTGTAATTTTAACAGGAAGGCCATCCACCGACCGGACCCTGATTCCGCAGCCCCCGGGACACAACCGGCAAATGGTGTTTGTCCATGATTCAATGCCCGGCGCTTCCGCCAATTGGTGACCGGGTTGGCCTTCCTGCATCTTGGACCAAAGCCGGTCGACCAGCCATTTTGAGCCGACACTCAAAGCACCAAAAGATCCCATATATTTTAAAAAGTCACGACGCTTCATTCATATTCATCGGTGGCAAACCACACAATCCACGGACACCTCTTCTTGTTGTGTTTGATGACAAGACATACAGCGGTCCATGTCCATTTTCAGCGAGGGACGGGTAATCGGTTTTTCCATGTCGGTCACATTTCCATGACAGTTGCTGCAGTCGATTTTCCCAAAAATTACATGCCGGCGGTGAGAAAAATAAATGCTGTCCTTTCCACCGTAAACATGTTCTATGACCTTATTGGGGATTCCCCTTAATAGCGTGTCCAGGCCATAGAAGCTGGGCCTAATCCGGTAAACCCGTATCCAGGGAATCTCACTGCCCGACTCCCTGTAGTTCTGAATTTTATCTTTTTCCGGAATCCGGTTGATGATTTCTTCGTGGCATCGCAGGCAGATTCCGACACCCGGGATACCCGCCCTTTCGTGATCTTTGTAGAGCGGATGACAGACATCACAACTGACATGATTTTGATAATGTTTCTTGTGATTGAACGCGATGGGTTGATGGATTTTACCAATGCTGCCTGTCTGAGCGAAAACCACTACCAGCAAGATAGCGCCGACCGCACCAACTGCAGACCACTTAATGATTTTATGCCATCTGTTCATCATATCCGACATATATCGTTTCTTTAAATCACCGTGGTTTTCACTTTTGTTCGCTTCATCTTAAAATCAACGTTGACCTCGCCCTCTTGGGGCACGGTCACTCCAGATATTTTCGGTTGCAGCGCTGCAAAGCGGCAAAATGTAACTTTTTATGAAAACATTCAATGGGGGAATCCATGAAGATCAACAGACGTCGTTTTCTCGGGGTAGCCGGAACCGTACTGGGCGGAAACATGGTTGTCGGCACCCAAAAGTTTCAAGCCACCCGCCGGCCAAAAGCGCCGTCGAACCCTTACGGTTGCGTGGTGGATCTCACCTGGGAATTTCGGACAGACCCTATAATATTTGCAATAGGTTTTCTGAGGGGTTGAGTTTGTCAGGAAGACCCTTAAATCCAGCCAGATTTTCAGAAGATCCATGTAGCGTGTAATGTTAACGAAAACGAACTAAAACCATCTCCATATTTATTTATTTATTCCTTCTCGAATTCCATGAATTTTTTAGTCAATGTAGCCATTTCTCGATAAAAAGGCGATTCCGCCTCCCTAATGACCTCGTCACAGAATGTGGGAATCCATCTGACGAGGTGCTCTGCTATAAATTTTATTTCAAGTTGGCGGCAGGCAGATGCTGTTTCAGTATCTGCCTCCTCCCATGCTTTTTCTTCACGGAGAATAACCTGCTGCATGAATTCAAATTCTACACTGATATGGTCCGGCATCCCCTTATACGCATCCTTGTAATCGAGTCCGGTCGATTCGATCAGTTTTTTAACTTCGACGGTCGATTTCCCCCAAAAGCTGCCCCACTGACCGTCGTCTCGTGGGTGATGGACAGATTCATGGGGGGAGACATGCCTGCCCGGACCCAAAAAGAGCCTGGTATATTCCACTGCCAGCTCCTCGAGCAATTCCTTATCAGGTTTTTGAAAAAACAGAGCCAGCTCCTCAGACCCCAGATCGGACAAGACCCCCATGAACCGGGGGTCTTTGATCTGATGAAGAAGGTCTGAGGTGACCTCTTGCCGATAAACCGCGGCCAGCAGGCCATAAATATTACTTCTCTGACCGGCCGCGGTTTTGTTGTCCTGGATATTTTCGTTAGACAAAGTGACCTCCTTGATTGATCAGGCCGCGGTCACCTTGACCACCGTATCCATCCAACTCTGCATGCCGTTAATCGGGTCCGGACTGTTGGGGATGGCCCAGTTTGGATGCACACCATGGTTTTTCCACCACATGAGCTTGTGATCAGGTTCATCCTCCACGGCAAATGGAGGTTTTTTGCCGGACGCGTACCGGCCATACTCCCAGTGCCCCCTGTGGTGTGATACCGCTACAACGCCAGGTATAATCGCCTCAGTAACAAAGGCCGTGGTCGTAAATTCACCCACTGACGATTTGATCTTGATACCGGCCCCGTCCTTGATCCCCAGCTTTTTAGCCGTCGCCGTATTGATCTTGGCCGGGTTTTCGTGGAAGATCTCACTTAGCCATTTGCAGTTGGCCGTGCGGGAGTGTGACATTAACGGGACCTTATAGGTCGTCAGAATAAGGTCATCCGCTCCCATTTTCTCATGCGCCGGAATGGACATGTAGGTCGGCAGGGGTGGAAACCCCTTGATTTTCAAAAGCTCGGAATAAAGCTCAAGGTAACCCGACTTGTTGACCGCATCCGGTTTGAACACCTGATAGACCTTGTCACCGATCTTCTGGCCCACATAGGCTTTATAGGACTTTTTGGTTTTGGTGTAGCCTGTCTTTCTGGCTTCGGCTTCACTTTTGACCCCGGCCTTTTTCCAGTTCCAGTAAACCTGGGTAGCCTTGTCCAAAATGACGCCGTCTGCCTTAACAGCATCGTTACCGATTTCATTTTTGTAAGTGTAGTAAGCGGGCTTGGCCTTGGCATCATGCCAGACGCCGTGTTTCTTCATGTACTCGAATCCACCGGCTTCTTTGACGCCCGGGGTCATTTCGCATGATTTTTTGAGGAACTCTTCGGCCGAGTTGTACCCCAGCGGAAAACCCATTCTGTTGGCCAGCTCAATCACCACGTCATTGAAGTCGCGGCTCTCGCCCAGCGGTTTCACATAGGGCTGACGGATGTAGAACTCTGCAACCTGAGTCGGCGAAACCATGTCTTCCCAACCCCACCACTCCAGATAGGACGGGTTGGGCAGAATCAGGTCCGCCAGGGCCGTTGATTCGCCATAGTAAGCGTCGGAGCAGACATTGTAGGGCATCAGTTTTTCATCCTTCATGATATCGATGTTTTCCTGCACCTCGCCGTTGGCGTACACCGGGTTGTAGCAGTACCACATATAAATTTCCGGCCGACCGGCTTTGCCGTCCTTGATCATCTTGAGCACTTGATGACTCACATGATGAGTCGGGTAAGCGACTTGGCCCGGAAACCCGTCGGCGAGGTTGAGCCCTTTGCCCTTTGGCTTGTTCTTGGGTCCTTTGGGATGCGACCAACCTGCGCCCACCGCTTTGCAGCGGCCACCCGGGTTATCAATGTTACCGGTAATTCCGGCCAGCATCTGGCAGGCCCGCTCGGTTTCATTGCCGTTGTAATGGGCTATGGCACCCCGGTAGCTGACAAGACAGGCCGGTTTTGTCTTGGCAAACTCAAGGGCTATGGACTTGATCTTGGCCGCCGGAACTCCGCTGATCTTCTCGGCCCATTCCGGTGTATACTTGGCCAAGTGAGCCGTTAAGGCCGCCACCTTTTCATCCGTTGAGGCGTCGGGATCTGCGGTCGCCTTGATGAATTTGAAAAAATTCCTGTCAATGAGTCCGGCCTTCATGACAACGTGGCACATGGCCAGGACTACAGCCCCATCAGTACCCGGTTTTATAGGCACCCACTCCGTGGACTTGGCCGCCGTGTTGGAGATTCTTACATCAAAGGTGACCAACTTTACTTTGCGACCCGCTACGGCATCCATCAGCCTATGAGCCACGGGGATGTGGTTGGTATGGTTCTCCATACAGGCGCTGCCGAAATTGAGTACGTACTTGGTGTTGTCAAAATCCCAGTTGTCATAATGGCCGCCCCAGGTCAGCTCCTGGGCCGTCCACTTGCCGCCCTCGCAGACAGAGGTGTGGTTACCGATGGTCTTGGTACCATAACCGCCCAGGAAGGCTTTCACAATCTTGTCCTGTGAGGCCTTCATGCGGCCGAACTGGAACATGAACTTTTCAGGATGGCCCGCATCGCGCAGCTTCTTCAAGCGACCCGTCAGTTCGTTCAAGGCATCGTCCCAGGATATCCGCTTCCATTTCCCTTCTCCGCGTTTTCCAACCCTTTTCATGGGATGCAGAATCCTGTCCGGGTCGTAGAGCTGATTGACCCCGGCAGCCCCTTTGGCACATATTTTGCCTTTTCCCCGAATTGAATTGGGTTGCCCTTCCAGTTTGACCAGCCGGCCATCCTCGACATAGCCGACCATGGCATCCCGGGTCACACAGGTCCAGCAGGCCGAAGCGATCTTCTTTCTTTCAGTACCTGTTTTGGGCGAAAAATCTCTGCCGCCTTTTGCAAAATCGACCGTTCCGGCAAGAGCGAGGGAACCGGTCGCCGTACCAGAGGCCAGGATCGCCGTACTTGCAGCCGCGAGCTTAAAAAGGTCACGGCGTGTTATGTCTTTTTTCATTTGTTTCTCCTTTCGCATTAAATATGTTGGTCCACCCAGGCATCGTTTCCAGTAAACTTCTTTTTTGCCGCACCCATCTTCGTAAGTTCCCCTTGATAGTCGATGTAAAAGCACATGGGGGTCGTGTTTTCGCCCGGGAGCAGGGTGGTTTCGTTCCGTTTTTCCACGAGCCCGAACTCTTTAGCCAGCTTGGAAACCTCGCTGTCCGGGTCATTCAGATCGCCGAAAATCCGCGCACGGGTGGGGCAGATGTTAACGCAGGCAGGGACGACCCCATTGTCGATCCGATGCTGGCAGAGGGAGCACTTAACGATCGCGTTTTTGGTGTTGTCCTTACCGGACATGACGCTTTTGTTCCAATTCCGCGCACCGTAAGGACATTTGTCGATGCACTTTCCGCACCCGACGCAAAGCGTGTTGTCATAAAGTATCAAACCGTCAGGTCGTTTGTAAGTAGCGCCCCCGCGGTAACGGATGGTCTTACCGTCTGAAGTCTTGAACTTCCGCCGGTCTTTTGGATATTCCGGGCAGACCTTGACACACGGCGGAATCCCATCCTCTTTGTTGCCCTCGCAATGGTTGCACAGCCTGGGCAGCATGAACTTCACGGAGTTGGGGTATTTGCCGGAAAACTCTTCGTAAACGGCCGTGCGGAAGGCCCCAAGGGGGACGTTGAACTCTGCCTTGCAAGCGACGGCACAGGCATGACAACCGTAACAGCGCCGAAGATCAACAATAAAAGCCCACCGTGGTGCCCCGGCTCGAGCAGCCATCGCTTTACCGGACGGCACAAGGGTTGCTGCCCCGGTCAGTGCTGCTACACCTGCACCTTTGAGCACTTGACGACGTGAAATGTTAACATTTTCGTTCATAGCTCCCTCCTTATTGTTTAGGGTTAGCGATAAAAAAATAATATTTGTTATTCACCCTCTTCTATGAAACCGAGTACATCCTCAAAGCGGGTGATGGCCGCATCAATCAGCATGATGGAATATTTTTTGTTATGAACCCCGTTGCCATATTGGACGATATTCAAGGTTTCGCGTCCCTCTTTCAGCATCTGTTCGGCTTCGGCCAGTTTGGCTTCCGAAAGTTCTGATTTGACCTCTAACAGGGCGTCCACGGCCTCCTGTTCCACCTCTTTGACATCTTTGATTTCATTGGCAAGGTCGGTTTTCCATTCAGCCAGCATCTTATCGTGGTCCTTGGTGTGGCAGCGGACGCAGGTTTTTCCCGACGCCGTCATGACCTTTCCACCCTTTTCCGTGGCTTTCTGCTCAACGTGGCATCCCAGACAGTTGGTCCTTGCTTTGAACATGAAGTCCGGCGTCTGGGAGACCCCCTCAAGCTTTGGACCGGCGGATAGAAAACGCTGATAACGATGGGGTTCCAAATGACAGGCCTCACAACCCACGCGCATGGACCGCTCTTTTATTGGCTTGCTTAAATCAGCTTTGGCGTGTGTGATCGGCCGATGGCAATCAAAGCAACGGGCGGATTTTATCGTCACGTGTTTTTCGTGCATCAATTTCTTGTTTTTTTCTTCCTTGAGCGCCTGGGCCTGGTCGTGGCAGGCCAGACAACTCTCCTTCTTCATCCTCCCGGCGCCTAAAACCAAAGTTGTTTTAAGCTCACCATTTTCAAAATACGCCTCGTACTTTCCACCGCCCGCTGCCTGGATGAGCTCGATGTGGCAGCCGGCGCATGAAACACCGGCGTCTTTCAGCGTCTGGTGTGTGATCGGCTTATCCCCGGAGGTCTGAATCGGTTTTTTTGGCAGTTCATGGCAGAGTTCGCACCTGCCTCGATCCTCGTTGAATTTGACGTTTGTGAAATGACAGAGATGACAGGTGGCCGTGCTCACTTCAAACTTCTTCTGATCTGTTTCGTGTTGATGACAAGTGGTGCAGTTGACCTGCATGCCTTCGATCTGCTTCTTTTTATCAAAATGAGGTTCATGGACAAAAAGCACTTTTTCGGTGAACTTGATTTTCTTGGTCTTAAACTGATCATCCGGGTTCCCGTGGCAATTGGAGGTCATGCAACTGGTGTCGGATATGCGCGGTTTGGTCCGGATCGTCTCGCCACCCAGCGAAATATAAGAAAATCGAGCCGGCGGCTGACCGGAGATATGGCTTGATTCTGCCAATGCCCTGGTCTTCGATTTGGGTGGATAGTGGCACTCGACGCAGCCAACTTGGTTATGTTTGCCCTTTTTCCAAAGCGCGTAACCTTTTTGAACAATGGCCGGATAAGTGAGAATGTGACAGTACCCGCAGAACATCTGAGGCTTGGGAATTTCAGGCGGCGGCAGTTCCATCCGAGGTTGCGGTTCGGCCGAAAAAGCTGTGCCCGGCAAAAAAAGGGCCACCATCAATATTGTTCCAATAACGATAGAAAAAATACGGCAATCACGTTTCCGATTCCATGTTGTGGTCTGCTTTATTTTCATAAATACTCTTTAGCCAGTAAAAAAGTTCATCCAGATCAACCGGTTTCTTGAGACATGCATAAATATGGTGACTTAGTGCATCTTTTAATTCAGGATGAAACCGATCCTTTGATAAACAGAAAAAATAGACACCAGGATACTTGATCGTGAGTTCTCTGACAGTGCGATTGTCGATAGCGATGGTATCGATATCCATAATAACCGCCAGATAATCGGTTTCATTAAGGCGTACCATCAGATTTTCGATCGAGTACATGGGACTGGCTGGAAATCGATTTTTTTCCAGATGCAAACAGAGATCCTGACACTGTTTTTGATCGGCATCTAATACTAATATCACAATCTCTTCTTCCATCCGGTACCCTGTTCCTTAGATCTGATGGCTGCTTTTAAGCATAGAGCATAGGATATATCGCAACATTGATGCCAAATTGTGAATTTATCTGTTTTTAATAGAGGAAGGAATTGAAAAAAAGAGATTTAAAGAGGTAACTGTCTGATAACAATATCAAAAGTCGCCCGGAAATATTTTTTTGTGCGCTTGAAAGAAACAGCACGAAATTTCTAACCTATGTACAAATATGACACATTAAAATGGTTTATTTAATAAATAATGTAATAACAAATAGTTAAGTGTGTATAAAAAAAGGACACAATTTTTCTACATACACACATGAAAGCTTAGTTCAAAACAATGAAGGCTATTTTTTTTACGAACAGGACTAATGTATGGCTGGCTTGCTGATCTGGTATCTTTTGAGCTTGTTATAAATGGCGCTGCGGCTGATCCCGAGACGGATGGCCGCCTCTTTTTTGTTCCAGCCGCATTCATCCAGGACTTCTACAAGCAATTGTTTCTCGTTTTCATTTATCGTCCCGTGCGCTACACCTATATGGGCGAAATGGGCACTCACCAGCGGCGATGGGAGATCCAATACCTCGATCCAGCTCCCTTTGCTCAGCACCACGGCGTGTTCAATGATGTTTTCAAGTTCACGGACGTTTCCCGGCCAATTATAATCAAAAAGAAGCCGGAGGGCTTCGGATCTGAAGCCCTGAATTTTCTTGCCCTGTTCATCGGCAAATCGAGCAAGAAAGTAACGGGCAAGCAGGGGCACGTCATTGCCTCTGTTTCTCAGTGGTGGAAGCTGGATCGGGATAACATTGAGACGATAAAAGAGATCTTCTCGGAATTGACCGGTTTTAACCTCCTGGATCAGGTCTTTGTTTGAGGCTGCAAGGATACGAACATCCACCGTCAAAGTCTCCTCCCCCCCGATCCGTTCAAATTTCTTGCTCTGGATTACACGGAGCAGTTTGATCTGTGCGGATGAATCGATTTCACCGATTTCATCCAGAAAGACTGTACCGCTATTGGCCTGTTCAAAACGACCGGGCTTCTTGCGGTCGGCTCCGGTAAAGGACCCTTTCTCGTGGCCGAAGAGTTCACTTTCTAAAAGAGTGGAGGGGTAGGCAGAACAATTAATCACAATGAACGGTTTGTCTTTGCGGGGACTTTGCCGGTGAATTGCACGCGCAACCAATTCCTTTCCCGTACCGTTTTCACCCTGAATGAGAACCGTGGCATCGGTGGGTGCGATATCACTGATGAGTTTATAAATGATCTGCATCTGATGATTTTTTCCAATGATGCCGCTAAATTCAGCGGTTTTTTCGGTGCGGGCCTTCAGCTCCTGGATCTCTTCTTCATACACGGCGGAGCGCTGGATGACACCGGATGTCTGATTGATGATCAGGTCAATCACATCTAGCTCCTTGCGGACGCAATTGCAGTTATTGGGACAGGCAATGAACATTGCGCCTAAAAGCTGTTTTTCATGG
>DRHF01000122.1 GCA_011049715.1 Desulfobacterales bacterium | reverse complement strand
TCTTGTAGTTGCTCCGGCACTCGTGGTCTGGTTAACTCCTGCACCTCAAAAACTGACTAAACGGGTCTATCTGGAGGGATTTTTTTTATTAGCTTTCATAGCACTCATCTCCTGGTATGTGTTTAGTTTTAGATCGTCCTTGGGAATTCTTCATCAATCGCTAATTTATGTGATATTTCCCATCGTGATTTTGGCAGCTCTAAGGTTGGGACAGCGTGGAGCGACTATTTGTATTGTTTTGGTATCAGGAACAGCCATTTTGGGAACAATTAAAGGTGTAGGACCCTTTTCAATGGGATCAATGAACGATAGTCTCGTCCTTTTGCAGACTTTTACCGGCGTGCTTTCCTTTACATCATTGATATTGGCGGCTTCAACCATTGAACGGCAAAAAGCATCCAAAGCTCTGAATCAGCGTGTAAATGATTTGGCTACCTTAAATGATTCATCCAGAAAATTTTTGGATAATTTTGATTCCAGGAGTATATGCCAAACAATTTGTGAATTATCCGTGAGCAGAATGAGGCTTGACGGCGTTTGGATAGAAATTGAAGGAATCGAAAATCAGTATACGTCTCCTATTACTGTTTATGGAATAAGCCAGGATTTAGTGGTTAAAATGAAAAATGTTTGGGAGCAGAATATGACTTCCCGGGATTGGGAAAATGTTGTAATCAAAACGACGGATAATAACAAAGAAAGCTTTCGTTCATATGCGGCTCTTCCTCTGGTGTTTAATGGAGAAAAAAAAGGAGTTTTGAAACTGCTTAGTAAGAATAAGAATTTCTTTACGAGTGATCGGCTCCAGTTGATCCAATCATATACGAATTTAGCAGCGGTTGCCATTAAAAATACTTGGCTTTATGAACAGGTTCAGCAGGGAAATAAACAACTTCAAGCTCTCTCCCAAAGGTTATTGCAGGCTCAGGAAGAGGAGAGATTACACTTATCACGCGAATTGCATGATGAATCCGGGCAACTTCTGGCGGCATTATCTGTGCAGATGGGTCTTCTGGAAAGAGATTCCGCCAATAGTGAAGCTACCAGACAGAGAATTAATGAATTGATAAAGACCTCGCATAAATTACAGGAGAATTTGCATAAGCTTGCTGTAAATTTACGACCGGCAAGTCTGGATCATTTAGGTCTGGTTAAGGCACTCCAACAGCATACGGAAGAATTTAGCAGGCAGTATAATATTCAAGTTGAATTTGAAGCGGTATGCATGGAAGATGTCCGTTTGTCTATTGAGGTGGAAACAGCATTATTTCGTGTGGTGCAAGAGGCGCTGACTAACATTGGACTTCATGCCCAGGCAACACGGATCGATGTTTTAATTAGCAGAAATAATGGTCTTGCAGCTGTAATCGTGGAAGATAATGGAGTGGGCTTTAGGCTGCCGGCAATGACACCTGAGAAACACCTGGGATTATTCGGTATGAGAGAGAGAATTGAGATGTTGGCTGGTGAATTTACCATCGAAAGCACAATTGGCAAAGGTACAACTGTCAAAGCAGAGGTTCCTTGTAGTGATTAAGGTACTAATTGCTGATGATCATGCTATCGTACGGGCGGGCTTACGAACTCTGATTGAATCCGAACCCACCCTCGAATTGGTAGGAGAAGCCACCGGCGGTTACGAGGCCATTGAATTAATTGAGAAATCGAAGCCGGATATTCTTGTCCTGGATATCAGCATGCCTGATCTTGATGGCTTAGCTGTTGCTAAGATGCTCAAATCCATGGATAAAGACGTACGTATTTTGTTCCTCACCATCCATGCCGATGAAGCTTTACTCCGGGAGGCACTTAAGTCCGGCGCGTCTGGTTACATTTTGAAACATGTTGCTGAGAGAGAGTTGATTTCTGCTATCCAAATAGTGATGCGGGGAGATATGTATGTCGAACCCTCTATGGTACATACCTTGGTTGCTAATTTGAAAAAACCTGGCAAAATTGCCCGTGAAACTCGTGAACCACTTACACCTCGCGAAACAGAAGTTTTGAAATTGCTCGTGTTAGGCTATACTAATCGTCAAGTCGGAGAAGAGTTAAACATAAGCGTTCGCACTGTCGAAGGTCATAGATCCAATCTGTCTGACAAACTGGGAGTCAAAAGCCGTGTTGAGTTAGTACGATATGCCCGCGATCGCGGATTGATTGGATAATTTACGCCTGTAAACACGTAGTAAATACGTGTTTTTTCTATTTTAAAACCCCGATTTTCTACGCTTACACAGCAATTGGCCTAGCGGTACAATTCAGCAACAATGCCAATTACGACTGGCGCCCACTCACTCCCGATTGTCTCTATGCGGGGGATCACAAAATCATTTCCCAATGTGCTGGCCAATGATGATATAAATTTCGATATTTTTGAATCTGAAATTCACGCCTTACTTGGAGAAAATGGCGCAGGTAAAAGTACCCTCATGAAAATCCTGTATGGTTTCTATCGTGAAGATTCCGGTGAGATCTTGCAGAGGAATAAGCCAATATCTATTAAGTCCCCTCAAGACGCCCGCAATTATCAAATTGGTATGGTTTTCCAGGATTTTACTCAAATCCCAGCTTTTAGTGTGCTGGAAAACATAGCCTTGTTTTTGCCGGATCTTCAACCTGTTTATAAACAAAAAGAAGTAGAAGAACGGATAACTGAGCTTGCGGAGCGTTACGGATTACACGTCGACCCTTATACCATTGTTTCCAAGTTATCGATTGGTGAACAACAGAAAGTTGAAATTCTGAAATTATTACTCTCGGATGCCAGACTTCTAATACTTGATGAACCCACTCGTGTTCTCGCCCCTCATGAAGTCGAGGCGTTATTTGAGGTTCTTGATAACCTTCGAAAAGACGGATATGCAATAGTTATAATTACCCATAAATTTAAAGAAGTCTTTGCTTGCTCTGATCGGATAACCGTACTCCGGGAAGGAAGAGTAGCAGATACCATGCTAAGAACAGAGGCAAATGAGAAGATACTGATTAGGATGATGTTTGCCAAGGAATTACCGGAATTACAGGCTGTACAAAAGATCGATCACAAGACCGAAGATGTTCCTGTTTTGAAACTCACAAATATTGAGACATTTAGTGAGGGTAATACCGTCAGCCTTAAGAAAATTAATCTAGAAATTTTTCCGGGAGAGATTGTAGGGGTAGCAGGTGTATCCGGTAATGGCCAAAAGGAGTTGGGTGATGTCATCCTGGGGATGGAGAAAAGTGTTGTTGGAGAAAAGTTGTTGTTTGGTAAGGATTTTACTAACCGTGCCATTAGAGAAATTCGTCGAAGCGGAGTAGGCTTTATACCTGAAAACCCCCTTTTGATGGCAACTACCCCATTTATGACCGTTCTTGAAAACATGGTATTAACCAACACTGATCGTTATTCTCGGCATGGTGGCTTAAAAATAGATTGGCAGGCTGTTAAAACGGATTATCAGATGACACAAGAGGAGTTGGGTTTTACATTTCCCTTTTACTCTATGCCCAAATCCCTCTCAGGGGGAAATCTACAGAAAATGGTGATTGTCCGGGAGATGACCCACGATCCCCGCTTATTGATCGCCTTATATATAACACGCGGCCTCGATGCGCAAAGCACAATTGCTGTTCATAGAGCGCTACTGCAGTCCTGTGAGAATGGAGCAGGTGTTTTGCTCATATCCGAAGACCTTGAAGAATTGTTTGCTTTGAGCGATCGGTTGATTGTCCTCTTTAAAGGAGAAATTGTGGACACTTTCCAGCCATCTGAAACTACTATGTACAAAGTCGGTCACTTAATGACTGGAGCTTTAGGTTCATAATAATGATCAAGACTGATACCACGACTACATTGAATCAAACTGTTCAGAAAATACTGAATCATGTAGCTCGCTATATATTTATGATTCTCATGGTACTGATTCTATTTGGAATTATACTGCTGATTTCCGGAAAAAATCCGATCCAAGCATTCAAAGATATATTTATTTCCACTTTGGGTAGCCGTTACGGGTTTTCAGAAGTCATTGTGACGATGACCCCAATGTTGATCACAGCCCTCGCAGTTGCTTTGCCCTCCCGGATAGGTTTAATCAATGTCGGTGGAGAAGGACAGCTATACATGGGTGCTTGTCTGGCCACCTGGGGAGCGCTTACCTTTAATACCTGGCCTTCATGGGCTCTAATACCCATGCTGATCCTTTTAGGTATGATCGGAGGTGGTGTGTGGGCCTTCATTCCCGGGTATTTGAAGTCTGTCGGTTTGGTAAATGAGACAATTACGACTTTGCTATTAAATTCGGTTGCTCCGAAGATTGTCGCTTTCTTCGTATTCGGTTTTTGGCATTCGCCGATGGATACAAACAAGACACCTAACCTTGTACCGGCTGCCCGCCTGCCCAGTTTTTTCAATTCCAGAATTGATCTTAGTTTTTTCCTGGCCATTGTACTCCTGGCTATCTTTTGGATTGTGATGCGATACACGCGGTGGGGATTAGAGATAAGAGCGATTGGGGGAAACCCGCAGGCGGCTAAGCGGAATGGTTTGCCTCTCCGTAAATATTGGATCGTTGTCATGTGTCTGGGTGGAGCATTTGCCGGGTTGGCTGGTATGGCGCAAGTATCGGGGTATTATGGTGTTCTTCTGGTCAATTTCTCGCGAGGTTTAGGGTTCATGGGATTCTTGATAAGTTGGTTGTCCTTCGGCGATCCTGTTGGTATTCTTGTGACTTCCTTCGTTGTTTCTATTATCGTGAGCGGCGGCAATCTATTACAGTTGACCAGAGGCATACCATTTGCGGTCGTCAATATCCTTTTAGCTTTTACATTATTTGTTGTACTTGCCCGCCCGACAATTCTAGCTGGGAAGAAAAAATGAATCTC
This sequence comes from Desulfobacterales bacterium, assembly GCA_011049715.1. Lineage (GTDB taxonomy): Bacteria > Desulfobacterota > Desulfobacteria > Desulfobacterales > UBA2156 > UBA2156. Next base: position 8,127 of record DRHF01000122.1, on the reverse strand, counting down.
TTATCTGTACTTGGAGTATTATCAAGCGCGATTTTTTCCGGAACATCATTACTCTATGTGACTCTCGGGGAAACTATCCATCAGCGATCCGGAATCGTTAATCTGGGTTTGGAAGGAATTATGCTGGTCAGCGCAGCAGCGGGTTTTGCGGTGACCTCAATTTCAGGAAATCCATATCTCGGCATATTCATAGCCATGATAGTGGGTGGAATAATGAATATGATTTTTGGGTTCTTGATTGTCGTACGTCGAGCAAACCAGTTGGCCAGTGGTCTGGCATTGATGTTCTTTGGTTTTGGGCTGAGTGCGCTGATCGGTAAGCCGTATGTGGGCACAAGGATTAATGCACTGCCCCGTTTTTCTATGCCGGGTCTTTCAAATCTACCTTTATTATATACTTCATTATTTAAATTCGATATTTTGATTATTCTTGTCATTCCGGTAGCGTTTCTGATCTGGTGGCTACTCTTCCGTACTCGTTGGGGATTAGGTCTTCGTGCAGTAGGAGAAAATGCAAACACGGCTTTTGCTTCGGGCCGAAATCCTTTTCTTATCCGTTTTCAAGCACTCTTCTTGGGAGGCATGTTAGCCGGATTGGGCGCAGCCCATCTGTCCATAGCCTACACGATGAATTGGACAGAGTATATGACCGCGGGCAAAGGTTTTATCGCGGTAGCACTGGTCATATTCTCTAAGTGGCACCCTCTGCGAGCAATTGTCGGGGCTTTGCTGTTCAGTGGCGCTGTTGCTTTTCAGCTGCTATTGCAATCTAGTGGCGTCCAAGTATCTCCTTTCCTGCTGGATACTATTCCTTATATTCTCACCTTGCTTGTGTTAATTGCTTGGGGCGGGACGCGGAAGCAAGCGGCACCTGCAGGTCTGGGAAGAATATATCAAAGTGTTGAATGAAATGATTTTCAGCGCTAAGGAAAATTAGAATAGAAAGGAGGAGTTTCTTTTTCAAAAGGTTATCGAAATACAATTTAAATTTGGAGGATTCGAAATGAAGGAAAAAGGTTTTTTTTCACTGTGTACTGTTTTTGTTTGTGTCGTCATGCTGCTTTCGGCTGCCTTTTCTTTTGCAGGGGGCAAGCAGGAAGTGGAACAGGTGCAGGAACCAGAACAAGTACAGGAGCAAGAACAGGAATCTGCCGCTAAAGAACCTATCTTGGTCATTGGCGCGCTTTACGGTGGTCCGATCACCGATGCCGGGTATAATCAGGCCATGCATGAAAGTGTGATGCAAATCAAAGAGAATATTCCTGGCGTAAAAATCATCGAAGCGGAAAATGTGCCTGAAGAAGCAGGGGCTACATCTACTATGGAAAATATGATTAAGCAGGGTGCGACCATGATTTTTGCCACGGCCTTCAACCATCAGTACCCTGCCTTGACCCTATCCAAGCAATATCCGGATGTCATTTTTGAACATGCCGGTGGTTGGGAGATGGGGCCAAACTTTGCCAACTTTTATGCGAAACCACCGGATACCTGGTACATCATGGGAGTTGCTGCCGGCTTAATGACCAAAACCAACAAACTGGGTTTCGTGGCCGCCTTTCCTCTCGGTTGGACAAATACTTTTATCAATGCCTATACCCTCGGCGCCCAGTCGGTAAATCCTGATATAGAGACTACAGTCGCCTTCACTTTCGGCTGGGGGGACAGTGCCAAGGAAGCCGATACCACCAACTCCCTTATCAATCAGGGAGTGGATGTCATTACCATGCATGTGGATTCACCAGCAACAGTCATCTCAACTGCCGAATCTCGGGGCGTCTACTCGATCGGCTTTCAGTCATTGGCAGCCCAGCAATTCGCCCCCAAGTATTGGATAAGCGGCACCGGTTATACATTCGGCGGCATGTTCACCTGGTTGGCATCCATGGTGATTGATGGCACGTGGAAACCAATGTTCCTGCGGAGCAGTATGGCGGAAGGTGCCATGGCCATGGCGCCATTTGGGCCCAGCGTTCCCCAAGATGTGCAGGAGCGGGTCTTGCAAGTGAAAGATGATCTGGAAGCTGGGAAAAGCGTGGTTTTTGCGGGTCCGATAATAGATCAGGAAGGCAACGCCGCCATCGCCGAAGGTGAGATTCTAACCGAAGACCTCATGAGCTCGGTGGACTGGTTCGTGAAGGGTGTCGTCGGCAGCCCCAAATAAGGCAATAAATCTGTCGATAAGGGGCGTTGGCATATGCCAATGCCCCTTCTAAAAAATTGAACCGAATTGTTTTACGGATAATTTCCCACCTACTATGATGACATTCACAGGCAAACAGAAACCGGAGGAATATAGTTAATGGATATAAAACAAAAGATAGAAGAAGCGAATAAAGAATCCGTACATCGTTTGATCTCAGGATTGCCGGTTCTTGTTGATATCGCACCCGCTCTGGAAGTTATTCCCGGGTTTAAAGATAAAATGATCATACATTCAGGTCCCCCGGTAGAATGGAATCAAATGTGTGGCGCCCAAAAAGGTTCAACAATTGGCGCGGTTATATTTGAGGGTTGGGCACAAACATTTGATGAAGCCCAAGCTATGCTGGACAAGGGAGATATCAGGCTCGAACCAAACCATCATCACCAAGCTGTGGGGCCGATGGCCGGAACGATTTCCCCCAGTATGCCGGTTTGGGTAGTAGAAAATAAAGCTTTTGGCAACCGCGCTTATTGCCGGCAAGTGGAACCAAAGCAGCAATTTGGGGATTTCAGTGAAGATGCAATCAAGGGACTACAGTTATGGCGTGATGTTTGGGCGCCTACACTTCGCCAGGCTTTACTAGGAATGGATGGCTTGGAATTAGCGCCAATAATCACGAAAGCCTTGCAGATGGGTGATGAGTTGCATAACAGGCACACCGCATCTTCCAGTTTGTTTGCCAATGAAATGGCTAAAGGCATGGTTGCAGCCGAATTGCCAAAAAAAGAAACGATGATGACTCTGGGGTACGTCACCGGGCATAATTTGATATTTCTCGGTATTGCCATGGCAGCCGGCAAAGCGATTGCGGATGCAGCACATGGAATTGAGTATAGTACTATTGTAACTGCAATGGCTCGAAATGGGACAAAATTCGGTATTCGTTTGAGTGGTTTAGGTGATGAATGGTTTACCGCACCTGCCCCGGTTATAGATGGCGTGTATTTACCAGGCTTCGCAGCTTCTGATGCCGGCTTGGATATGGGTGATTCGGCAATATCAGAAACTGTAGGTTGGGGTGGTTTTGTGATAGGTGGCGCCCCGGGCATTTTAAGTTTGGTGGGCGGTACTCCCGAAGAAGCAATTGCCTACTCAAGAGAAATGAAAAATATAACGACAACAACACATCCGGTTTACCGGATGCCCGCCCTTGGTTCAATCGGCACATCAATGGGCATTGATATTCGTAAGGTAGTTGACACAAATATTACACCGATTATCGATACTGCCATCGCCCACAAGGATCCGGGATTTCCCATCATAGGCGCCGGATTAGTTAGAGCTCCTTTAGAATGTTTTAAATCCGCCCTTATTGCTTTCAGCAAAAAATACAATTAATGGAGATTGGGGTCACCATTCGCAAAAATCAATACTATGATTCTGTCTTCTTAATGGGGATTAACAATAATATATCGGCAATCGAAGGTGTAAAGACGTCAGCTGTATTGATGGGTACCGAAAGCAATAAACAACTTCTGTCTGGAATCGGAGTAGATGATCGGCAAATTGAAGATGCCAATCCAAACGATTTGATCGTAGCCGTGATTGCCGATAGGTCCGAGATAGTTCAAACTATTCTGGGTGATTTGGATAATTGGTTTGATCGGGGATACGAGCAAGAAGGCCAATTGCAGCCAAAAACTCTGGAAGATGGTTTGCTGCACAAGCCGAATGCTAATCTTGTGGTCATTTCAGTACCAGGAAATCATGCTTTTCGGGAGGCAAAAAAGGCTCTAGATAAGGGAATAAATGTATTTCTATTCAGCGATAACGTGCCCATTGCGGAAGAGTTAGCTTTAAAAGAATATGCAAGTGCCAATGGATTAATGGTTATGGGACCGGACTGTGGGACCAGTATCATCGCCGGAGTCGGGATTGGATTTGCCAATAACGTCAGGAAAGGTAGTATTGGTGTTGTTGGGGCGTCCGGAACAGGTTTGCAGGAATTTACTTGTCAAATTCATAATTCAGGGTTTGGTATTTCACATGCTATCGGAACCGGAAGTCATGATCTGTCCGATGAAGTTGGAGGAATCACTACCCTGGCCGGGCTGAAAGCCTTGGAAAAGGATTCCACTACACGGGTAATAGTCATCATATCCAAACCACCAGGCCTGAAAACCCTGGAGCGGATAGTTGAGATTGTTGATTCGTTTAGGAAACCTGTCATCGGTTGTTTTTTGGGACTGAAGCAAAACTTGCATCACGAAAATCATAGTATTATCCTGGCACGAAATGTGGATAAGGCTGTTATCTCAGCAATAAGTGCTATGGGTGAACGGGTCGCCGGACTAGAATCGGAATTGTCCGCTGCGGAATTAAAACTCCTCGAAATTGAGAAAAATCAACTGGCCTCATCGCAAAAGTATGGGCGTGGTATATTCGCCGGAGGGACATTCTGTTATCAGGCACAACAAATTTTTCAGGATTTTGGTTTAAAAGTTTACTCCAATACACCTATCAATAAACAATGGATATTGTCTGCTCCTGATATAAGCAAGGAGCACACCATGATTGATATGGGAGATGATTGCTATACGGTCGATAAGCCACATCCAATGATTGACGGCAGCCATCGACGAAGGCGAATTATAGAGGAAAGCAAAGATCCTCTCGTTGCTGTGCTATTAATTGATATTATCCTGGGATATAACGCCTCGCCGGATCCAGTTGGGGATATTATCGATGCGATCATTGAGGCCAAGCAATTAGCTAAGAATCGAGGCCAACATCTTTGTGTGGTGGCGTCTGTATGTGGTACAAATGAAGACCATCAGGATAAGGAATTTCAAGTTGAAAAGCTAGAACGAGCAGGTGTGATTGTTTTAAAAAGTAACGCAAAAGCTGCTTTGTTTTGTTCCAGGCTATGGCGATGAATTCGGATGGGGAGAATTTAATGGATGATAAGCTAGCTGACATTTTGAATGATCCGTTAATCGTAATCAATATTGGTGTTCACAAATTTGCAGATAGTCTTTCGGAACAAGAGGTTGATGTGACCCATATCGATTGGTCACCGCCGGCAGGAGGTGATGAGCAAATGATTGACCTGCTGGACACGCTTCTGTAATGTAATCCGGCCAATTTACGGTATTGGTAAAGAAAAACTCCTAAACAGTTGGATCCATTCAGGGCTGTGGGAAAAGTTAGGGATCCTGATCGCCGGAAGCGAAACTCGACTGCAAGTCCGAATCGATTCCACACCAATATGCACCTCAAGCGTCAGTGCGATGAATATCAACGACTTCTTCAGCCAGGCGACGGAATATGAAAGCGAGGGAGACCTGCTTGGGGCAAGCCATCCTTTCCCGGTCCTCCGTCTCTCCGAGCTTAAGACCTGGCCGGACTCGGGCAGCTATGATAGAATCCTTTCAGGTGGTTATAAAAGACGACACAGGCGGAGGATTTCCTGAAATCAATTTTTAAGGGATTTTAGCCCCTTTCCCCACGATGAACGTTGAGTTTCACTACTATATCATTCATTACCTGGCGCAGCGCGCAGGTATTCCTGAAAACCAGGCGCAGATTATCGCTTATTCTTCTCAGTACGTAGATAGTAATATCGTGGCCTATGCCATTGATACGGGAAAAGGAATCTACAACACTATTGTTACCCAAAATTACGGCTGGTGGGATGATTCCTTTCCCAACGAGGTCTATCTACCTTTTCATTTCTTTCCAGGCAACAATGACGATCATAGCTGCTTAAGGAGCGACGGAAAAAGGAATCCACTGAACTGTACACCTAACTCTCCCGGAGTGAAAGAGCTTCTCATCGGAGCGCTAAAGACTCGTGATCTATACAGGGTGGGCCTGGCCCTACACACTTTTGCCGATTCTTGGGCCCATCAAAATTTTTCCGGCGCTCTTGAAAACTGGAACACGCTTTCCGAAGGTTCTCCTATTCCCAGCATCGGGCACGCGCAAGCCTTGAAGACACCGGATGATATTACCGCCAATTGGACCGACCCCAGACTCATCGCTGCCGGCGGCCGTATCAACAACAGGGAACGATTTTTTCAGGCAGCCCGAAAAATATACAAATACCTCTGTGTCTTCAACCGCAAGTCATTTGATGACGCAGAGCTGGTGATTCGGGAGCTTTTTGCCGGGATGATCCCTCCGGAAAGTGGTAAAGGTATTGAGGAAAGAATTCTTGACTTCATTATTGAAACCAATATCCAGGTGTACGACAGGAAAGAATGGCTGCAGGAGGCCGTTCATATCAACAAAGATCCTTTTGATGAAGAGCTTTTTACGGGCTATGATAAACTGCTTTGGCTGAGAGATGCCTTACTCTACCGTACAGCTCTTTTGAAAAGAAATCACCTACCGGCAAAAAATAAATTTTACCAAAGCCACTTATTCTACTGGAACGAGGCAGCCCAATCCCATCTTCAGGCGGCACAGGAAATTTATAGACCACTTTTGCTGAAGCGCTAAAATGAAGGCGCATATGAGGGGTTTTTAAGGTAATTGTCTCCAACGACCCGGTTCGGTTACCGGATGAGTTTTTTTGGTCAACTGTCCTCTTCGAGATATTCGGGAAACATCTTCCGGGCGCATTCGGGGCAGATACCGTGGGAAAACTCCGCCTCCGAATGGTCCCTGACATACATTTCAACCTGCTGCCAGTATCCGTCGTCGTCTCGAATTTTTTTACAGTAGGAGCAGATCGGGAGCAGTCCGGAAAGGCGTTTGACCTCCCGCAGAGCGGTTTCCAATTCCTTGATAAGATTCTGCCGGTGATTCTGGGCAGCCTTTAAGGTCAGATGGGTCCGCACCCGGGCGGAAAGCTCGAGAGGGTTGAACGGTTTGGTCACGTAATCCACGCCCCCCGCTTCGAAACTCCGAACGAGGCTTTCCGTCTCGGTCCTCGCGGTGAGGAAGATCACCGGTATCTCCCGGGTTCTCTCGTCCTGCTTGAGCCTGCGGCAGACTTCGAATCCATCCATCTCCGGCATCATCACATCGAGCAAAATCAGATCGAAATCCTTTTCTTCAACCCAGCCGAGCGCTTCGGCCCCGCTGGTGGCAAACTCGATCTCGTACCTTTCATTCTCCGACAAAATGCTGCCCAGATATTTGAGGTTTGTGGACACATCGTCCACGATCAGGATGTTGAATTTCTCTTCAGCTTTTTCCACTTGATCGACAGCCTTTACTTCGCCCTTTCCTCAAGCGTACCCTTCAAATCCGGATAACCTTTGAGAAGATCGCGAATCCGGACCACGTCGAAGTTGTTCACAGCGGAGACCAGATCGTCTCCGAATCGTCGTAGTACCTCAAGTTTCCCGGCGGCACCGAGCTCCTTTATACGCATCCCGAAATCCCTGACCTCCTGGACGGGTTGCCGCTTCTGAAACCCCCTCCAACTGTCCATGAAATCCCCCTCCAATCTTTTCGTAATTTCCCCCAGCACCTCAGGTGTCAAAAACGGTTTCTCCGCATTCCGCTGCTCCTCTTGCACCGCCGCTTCCGCCGGTACGGAGAAATTCAGGAAGCGGCTGACTTCCTTCAATAAAACCGACCTCTGAACCGGCTTCCTCAAGAGGCCCGAAAACCCGGCACCTTCCCAGTCCTCCTCCGGAGAAGTCGCCACTGAAGTAGTCTTGACCGAAGCCGTCAGGGCAATCACGGGTATATCCCGCAATTCCTCATCCATCTTGATTATCCGAGTTGCCTCGTGGCCGTCCATGCCCGGCATGTGCAAGTCCATCAAAATCAGATTCGGTTTGTGCTCCATTGCCAACTGCACCGCCTGCCGGCCATTGTTCGCCGATATCACCTCCAATGCGGTACTCTGTAATATTTCCATTACCAACGAAAGATTGGAGGGGGATTTCATGGACAGTTGGAGGGGGTTTCAGAAGCGGCAACCCGTCCAGGAGGTCAGGGATTTCGGGATGCGTATAAAGGAG
>DRHF01000121.1 GCA_011049715.1 Desulfobacterales bacterium | reverse complement strand
GGTATAACGTCCAGCCTCTCTTGCAATGCTCGGATTCCCGGTTTTTTTGGTGGCAATTTCATTAAAACGATCTACTTGAGACTGATTGAACCAGTGCGCCTGATCTTCCAATTGATAATTCGTGATACCGGCATATTTTAAAATGGGATTAATATCGATATAGGGGTAGTGTTTCTTCAGGTATTCCGCGTAGATTTTTAATATCCTGCTGTTATAGAGCGGAAGCATGATTTTAGGGTTATTTGCTGTTGTCATTTCAGAACGTTTCGTTTAAAAAGCGGTTCTCAACCGGTTACTTCATTCTAAATGTTTTTTGCAGATACTCCATGTATTGATCTGCATTTTGAACATTGAGGACCCATAGTTGATATTGTTTTTCAAAAGGAATCTTTTTTGCGTCAACATAGCTGGAAGGATAAAACAGTATGGGAACCTTTTTCATATTATATTCGCTGGTCAATTGGGCAATCGCCAGCGATAGCACGTTCCAAGGCAACTTTTCCGGGTTGGTTACAATCACCTTAATACTATTTAAAAGCTCCGAAAGATTAAACCCCAAATCCGATTGATCAACAATTAAAACTGCATCAAGTTCCCCATTTGAGGAAAGGGAAAATATTTTTAATTTTCGATATAGGCCTGCCTCCTCATACAAGGTTTCGAGCGGCGGATCGGCGGGATCCTTGACATTTAACCCTAAAGCATTCAGAAACAACCCCCCTGAGAAGTGGTTGTAAAATCGAGTCAGTTCCCAGAAGTCTAATTCAGAACATTCTTCAAGCGTGTAACCTGTTGGAAGTCGCGTATGCAGCGAAAGACTCGTATAAGGTAGATAAGAAAAAAGATCCATTGAACATCTTTGGGGATTTTTCAGGTCCCGGGCGAAACTGCCAAAAATCCGACTGGGAAATCTGCTGTCAGGACGAAAGTAGCACACCACATAATCCATCATTGCCGAAGGCAGGCGAAGCATATCAATCAGGTAATATACGATTTGCTTCAAAACCCTAAGGCCGGTATGTTTACCGTCCATGTCCAGCGCAGCATGGTGATGGATCATCCATGCCCGGTCATAGGCTCTAACCATGGCAATATGGCCGTATATATGTCCGTTTTTCTGATAGGTAAAATGCTTCGCAATTTTCGAATTCTCTTGATAAATTTTCCGATAAGTCTCCTTGAACGAACCCCGATGCGATCGAATCAGATCATACTTCTTGGGATAGATAAAACCTGAATCAAAAAAGAATTTCCAAAGCGCATCCATATCGACTTCAGTTGAAATATGGCAATGCGGATCGAGGGTATTTTTAAGTAGTTGGGTCAGATGACTGTACGTTTGAATATCCATATCTAAAATAACGAGTCCGCAGCGCACCTTTGCTTCCTCTTTTATCCGGTAGATGACTTGAGCGGTACAGTTCATTTTCAGGGCGCTGGCGAAACAAATGGTTAAATCCTGAATGATCATGCTGGGCATCAGGACCCTGTCCTCAAATTCTTCATATAGGGAAAATCCCGATGTGGAGATATCGTGGATTTCCCGTTGAATTCGTTTTCCCAGCAATGGGTGATGGAATATCACCGTTGGGGTGGGTATTATTTTTTGCCGTTGATTTCGAATGTTTCTTTTTTTAAAGCGTTTAATTTCACTATTCAAAGGGGTAAGTACCATTTCTTTAAACGGAAGATCATCGCGCTGCCGAAGACAGCGACCCGATCCGGAAAAAAGAATTTTTTGATCGTCTCGCAATTGAATATTTATCAGTTCATCCGAATTAAACCACTTAAATGATGAACTTGAAACAGGCCGAACCTTGACACGAAGGGCTATCGGACTAAAATCGAGTAGTTCACCCTTTGCCTGAAAAGCGGTTTGGTTCAACTCGGCAATGACATCCCGGCAGACATGTCGTTTGATTTGCCTTTGACCCAAAGCATAGCTGTGGTCTGGAATTCGTGTGGTCAGCGACTCTCTGTTTATTTTCTGCAACTCGGTGGGGATCAAAATAACAGACTGGCCATCATCAATGATGAGATATAGGGATTGGAATTTCTCCAATCGCAGGCCGGAACTTCCCTTTTCTGCCCAACGACATGTTATCTTGCTGTCTTGGCCGGGTTCAATGTTTGCATGTACAAGGATGCGCTCTTTGTATTTGGGATGCTGCAAAAGCACATGGACATGTCCATCTGTAAAATGGATATGATTTAGTGTATTGATAAGTGTCTCTCTATCGATTAGATGGGCATTTTCTATGGTACTGATCAGGTCGTGGTGCTTGAAAGATCTGGGTGGCAGCCCATACCCTTCACCGGTGAGAGATTTAATCGATCCAGCCTTTGGTTGTAATAATTCAACCTGCCCTTCTTTTTTCATTCCAATCGCTCCTTTTTCATTGATTGGGTTTAAGGCGATCCTTTCTAATGCTGATGATTTGAAGCAACTCCCGGGACATAAATAAAAAATATCCCCTCCTTGGAAAAGAGACTATAAACATGGTAGGGTTCAACCGTACCGTCTTTCAGGATCAATTCGATTC